>CAZFUX010000148.1:0-6043 GCA_964522085.1 uncultured Aequorivita sp. | reverse complement strand
ATAATTTAAAATACGAAAAAACTAATGGGGAAACAAAAGGATAAGCATAATTTTTTATTACTCTCGTACTTTTAGTAATCGTTGGCGTATAGCCAAACATTTTTTATTCGTGCATTCGTGGCGAATAGACAAAGCTACTAAAAACCTTAAAGCATAGCAGGAAACGAAACTTTAAAAGTGGTTTTTTCTGTAGAAGATTCTAATGTTATTGTGCCGCCGTAGGTTTCAACTATATTTTTTACCATTCCCAAACCAAGTCCCATTCCGCTGGATTTTGTTGTGAATTGTGGTTCAAAAATACGGGTTCTGTTTTCTTCAGGTACCCCAATACCATTGTCAGTAACCTGAATATTTATAAAGGTTTCTAAAATTTTAACTGTTACTTCAATTCTGGGTTCTGAAGGGTTTTTCTGTTCTATAGATTGTATGCTGTTTTTAACAAGGTTTGTAACTACGCGTATTAATTGTGTTCTGTCAAAACGTGCACGAACGATTTCTTCTTCAGAAAAGAAATAGATGTAATCTTCCGTAAAAATATCTAAAGCCAACTTGAAGATTTTCACCACATTAAGCGTTTCATCTTGCTGGGCGGGCATTTTTGCGTATGTTGAAAATGCTGATGAAATGGAACTTAATGTATCAATCTGTTGCAGTAATGTATTGGTGTATTCCGCCATTTTTTTATCAATTTCGGGGTCGCTAAAATCAAATTTTCGTTGAAAACTTTGAACCGTCAATCGCATAGGGGTTAGCGGATTTTTAATTTCGTGTGCCACTTGTTTTGCCATTTCGCGCCAAGCCGTTTCACGCTCGCTTGCAGCAAGTTGGGCGGCGCTGTTTTCCAATTCATCAATCATTCCGTTGTAAGCATTTACAAGGGTTGAAATTTCTGAAGGAGTATCGCTTATATGTATTTTTTTGTTTCGGGTATCAAAGCGTGTTTCTGTTAATTTTTCACTTATTTCTTTCAATGAACGTGTAATGTATTTTGAAAGGAAATAGGAAATCGCAATAGCGGCCAGCAACATAAAGAAATAAGCAATTCCAAGTCTATAAAGATATTCTGTTAACTCGTTATTGATAAACCCATCGTCTTCAATATACGGAAGGTTTAGTATTGCCAAGGGTTTAAAGTAGCTGTCGGTAATATAAGTGTAGGATGATTGATACTTTTGACCGTTTTCTTGAAATTCTTTTATAAAATTTTTGTTTGGTGAATTTTCAATTTCATCTAAAATAGGTTTGGGTATTTTAGGCGAAACTGTATCCTTAAAAAAAGAAGGGCGCGATGATTTTAAAAGGTTGCCTTCTAGATCGTAAAGAAAAATTTCGAGTCCATGAATGTCTTTGATTTCATATATTTTATCCTTGAAAATTAGCGGAATTTGGTTTGTTTCTTCAGGATATGTAGTGTTATCCAGCACATACTTTATGTTTGCGCGAATGGCAGCTTCTTTACGTAATAAACGGTCGCGGTGGTAGTCCTGGGCTTCTTCTTTATATTGAAAAACGGTAACTATAGCAATGAGTACCGAAGCCCCTAAAACCAATAGGAACATAGATAGAAAGATACGAGTACGAAGCGATTTTTTGTAAAAATACATTTACATTATTTTGAAAGAATAAAGATAACAATAATTAAACCAGTATTTCGACTTCGCTCAATAACCGGTAGCTGAGCAGAGCTAAAGTAAAGTTACTTCTCTCGAATTCTTTTATAGATTTTATAACCCATCATTAGTAAAATTGCAAAAACTATAATACCAACAGTTCCATAAATCCAGTTTACGCCATCTTTCAAAATAACTAAAAATACCACTGAAAAAAGGATAATTGTAGGCACCTCATTAAAAAGGCGCATATAATTGGATGAATGCTTTACAACGCCTTTTTGAAGTTGTTTAAAAATTTGATGGCACTTAAAATGATAGATTACCAAAACCAGTACAAACCCCAATTTTACCTGCATCCAAGCGTCTGTTAGAAAAAACATGCGCATCCCAATAAGCCAAAAGCCAAAAATAAGTGCCAAAATCATGCTTGGCCAAGCAATAATATTCCACAGTCTGGCAGTCATAATATTGAGCTGCTTACCCAAAATTTCTTTTTCGGGCGACGGTTTTTGCGAAGCTTCAATTTGGTACACAAACAAGCGGACACCATAAAAAAGACCTGCAAACCAAGTAACTATAAAGATTAGGTGAAGCGATTTTATGTAGAGGTAGTATTGTTCCATTTGCAGTTTCGTTTTTTTAAAACTTGACCGTAAAGATACCTATTTAATAAAATAACGCAGGTCTGAATTTTTTTAGTCGATTTTTAATTCTTGATGAATTTCTTCGAAGTTTTTCCTTCGGAAGAAGTAACGGTTATAAAATACATTCCTGTTTTTAAAGCTGAAACGTCTATTTCGTTTGACACTAAATTTTTGTTTGAAGTTATAGTTCTTCCGTTAATATCGGTTATGGAAATGGTAAAATCAGTTTCAGAAGATTGAAGGATGAATTTGTTTTGAACGGGGTTTGGAAAAATGGTAAACGTGGATAAACTATTTTCATTTACTGTTAATTTTTGGTTTGAGAAATAGGATATAAAACCGGCAGCTGTTTCATACTGAAATTCATTTATTCCATTAACTCCTGAATATACTACACAATCCATAGCAGGATATCTGTACATTAAATCTTGTAATGTATAATCTACCGGTCCAGGTGGGCAATTACTTTCGTCTTGTTGGTAGTTTTCAGACTGTAATGAAAAATCATAAAATTGACCGTACCCTACAATAAAATTACCGCTTATCAATGCGCAATTTTCTACTCCAGTATATGTAAAATCTGAGTTTATAGTAATCTCTGGTTGATTGGGACCTGTATAGAAAATAGGATCACCAAAATCTACTTCTGTTTTATACAGATACCACGTCTGGAACAACAAAGGATCTGGTTCTGGAAGTGGTTCTGTATTAAAAAATGCTTTATTATAATTAGCGTCCAGCAACGATAGCTTTTTATAACCATTAACTGCAGAATAATAATAAGTAAAAGTCTTATAATCAAGCGTTGGGGTAGTTAAAATATCATAGAAATATAAATCTTCATAATAACATGCTGGAGCAGTGCAATCATTTATAGTAATGGTTATATTTTGTAGCGTTATAGTATTACCATTAAAAATTGCTTCGGCTGTGAATAAATTTGTAATTCCATTAGTTTCAACAAAAAAACTTCCCCCAATTTCGGAAATTCTAAAATTTAAATTTTCATCATTTGGAGTGAAAAATAAATCATTTGTTTCAACACTTCTTAAACTGAAATCCTCATTCAACATTCCCGCAGGTTGTGCGAAAGCGAATTGAAAAGAAATAATAGTCACGAAAAAAAGTAGTAATTTTTTCATAACGGAAAGATTTATAGTTAAATGTACAAAAAATTCAGTTTCAATCCTTCAATGTCTTCCGTATTTCCCGATTCAAAAAATAACCAGTTACAATAGTGGAAAGTACATCTGCCACAGGAAAAGACATCCAAACACCCAATTCGCCAAAGAAATGTGGAAGTATAAAAATTAACGGAATAAAGAAAAATCCTTGCCGTGTTAAAGTAAGGAGCAAAGCAGGAACAGCTTTGCCAATTGCCTGAAAATAAGCTGAACCAATAAGTTGAATAGCAACAATTGGTGTTGCCGCAAAGACCCAACGCATATAATGAGGTGTTTCTGAAAGTATATCGGCATCATTTGTAAATACAGAAATTATATTTTCTGGGAAAATCATTATTATCGCAAAAATAACAAGTCCCAAGCCACCCGCGTATAGTATTGCCCTATTGATGCTTTCGCGCACTCTTTCAAATTTATGCGCACCGTAATTATAGCCTGCAATCGGCAAAAAACCTTGTGTTACGCCCAAAACAGGAAAAAGAGCGAACATCAACATCCGCCCAATAATACCATAGGCTGCAACAGAAGCTGTGCCGCCAAGATCAAAAAGAATGTTGTTCATTAAAAGATAGGTAACGCTAACAACGGCTTGCCGTGCAAGTGTTACAAAACCTAAGGCAGACATTTCTTTCAGGATTGGCAAATCCAAGCCAAAATGTGGCCAGCTGATCTTGAGTTCAGATTTATTGCTTAAAAAGAAATATAGCACATACCCAAAACACAAGCCATAAGATATTGTCGTTGCCCAAGCCGCACCAGCCATTCCCATGTCAAAGATATAGATGAAAACATAATCTAAAATAAGGTTTCCCACCGAAGGAATAATCATTGCAATCATCGCAAATTTAGGCTTCCCTTCGGCTCTGATTACGTTATTGCCCATCATGCAAAGCGCAAGAAGTGGAACGCCATATAGCACAATACGATAGTAGATTTTTGCGGGTTCAAATATTTCTCCTTTTCCACCGAAGGCAGGAATCAATTCATTTATATAAACCAGCCCTAAAACTACCATTGTGGTACTAAGCAATAACGTAAGGGTAATTTGGTTTCCAAATGTTTTTAGCGCACGCTCCTTATTGTTAGCACCCAAAGCACGCGAAATAATTGAAGATCCACCAATTCCGATAGCCATTCCCAAAGCTGCTATAAAAAATGAAACAGGCAAAACCACATTAATTGCAGCAATAGCAATAGAACCAATCCAGTTACCAACAAATATGGTATCCACCAAAATGTTTAACGACATTGCCAAAATCCCTATAGATGCTGGCACAGCTTGCTTTATCAGTAAACTTCCAATGGATTCTGTACCTAAAGTGGCAGATTTATTATTCATTAAAATTATTCTCTAATATTTATTTCAAATCTTCCGAATTACTAAAACAATTAATCATTTAGAATAATCAAGAAATTGCTGTTTTTACATCTACAATGCGCCATTGATCAATCCAGCCAGTTACAACTTCGGCCCAATCTTCACGATCGTTCAAACACGGAATTACAGTAAATTCTTTGCCACCAGCTTCGTGAAAAATTTCTTCGCCTTCCATGGCAATTTCTTCCAAAGTTTCTAGACAGTCACTCACAAAAGCTGGAGTAACTATTGCAATTTTCTTTTTCCCTTCTAGACCAAATCGCTCTATGGTTCTATCGGTTGGTGGTTTTAGCCAAGGGTCAAAACCTAATCGCGATTGAAAAGCATTAGAGTAAGTGCCGGGTTTTAAATTTAGCTTTGCAGCAACCAATTCAGTTGTTTTAAAGCATTGATGGCGATAACAAAATTGATGCGCGTGAGAATCAGTTACGCAGCAACTTCCATCTATTTTGCAATGGCTTTTTGTAATGTCTCGTTTATGAATATGTCTTTCCGGAATACCGTGATAGCTGAATAGCAAATGCTCATAGTCCAAACCTTCTAATTTTTCTGCGATACTTTTAGAAAGCACCTTAATATATTCTGGTTTGTTGTAAAATGCAGGTAATGAAGTAATTTGAAGTTGTGGGAAAAACTCACTTTTTAGTTCTTCTACTTTAACATCAATAGTTTCAGTAGTTGCCATTGCAAATTGCGGATAGAGCGGAATATTCAAAATTTCATCTACACCTTGATCTACCAATTCCTGCAAACCTTTTTTCAAAGTCATACTGCCATAACGCATTACCAAAGCAACGGGAATGGTAGTTTTCTCTTGAATTTTTTTTTGAAGTCTTTCTGAAAGTACAATTAAAGGTGAACCCTCGTCCCACCAAATTTTCTGATAAGCTTCAGCCGATTTTTTTGGTCGTGTGTTCAAAATAATTCCACGTACTATAAAGGAGCGCAGCAAAAACGGAACATCAATAACGCGTGGATCCATCAAAAATTCGTCAAGATATTTTTTTACGTCTTTTGGTTTTGTACTGTCCGGCGAACCGAGATTTACTAGGAGAACTCCTTTCATAAAGGCAAAATTTTAAAGAAACAAAATTAGTCTTTTAATGTTGAACCTTCAAAAGGAGATGCGGTATTTAAAGCAATGGGAGCATTGCGAAAACTTATATTATGTCAATAGCGTCCTAAACGTTTAAAAAAGAGAAAGGGAATTTTGTTCCACAAAGT
>CAZFUX010000147.1:0-6089 GCA_964522085.1 uncultured Aequorivita sp. | reverse complement strand
TTTTCAAATTATTAAACCCGATTTTTCGGGTTCCTATGTGTAGTGAGTATATTTCCAGGAATTATGGTGATGTTATTAGTTGTATCATCAGTTAAAACATCAATGATATCAACGGTTTTGGTAACACCTTCATCATTATAAGTAATGGTAAGCGCGTTGGTGTTATGTAGATAGTCTAAAGCCGTAAACGTATTTTTTATGAAACGGTCAGAAATGGTTTCATAAGTACGGTTTTCAAGAAAGTGATAAGGCACCATTTTACCTGCGAGGGACTGGATATGCATTCTTTAAAATTTCATTTCAGGTATATTGCCTTCAATAACCAAATCGCCTTCGGTAGCTTTTTGAATTTCTTCAACCGAAACTCCTGGTGCACGTTCTAAAAGATGAAACTTTCCGTTTTTAATTTCTAAAACAGCCAGATTTGAAACAATTTTTTTCACACATTGAACACCTGTTAACGGCAAACTACATTCTTTTAAAAGTTTAGATTCGCCTTCACGATTGGTGTGCGTCATGGCAACAATAATATTTTCTGCGGAAGCAACCAAATCCATTGCACCACCCATTCCTTTCACCATTTTTCCAGGTATTTTCCAGTTGGCAATATCTCCGTTTTGTGAAACTTCCATAGCGCCCAAAATAGTTAAATCTACGTGTTGACCGCGAATCATTGCAAAACTCATTGCCGAATCAAAGAAGGAAGCGCCCGGCATAGCGGTAATAGTTTGCTTTCCAGCATTAATTAAATCTGGATCTTCTTCGCCTTCAAAAGGGAAAGGGCCCATTCCAAGGATTCCGTTTTCACTTTGAAATTCTACATTTATATCGTTGCGTACAAAATTGGCTACCAAAGTTGGAATACCAATTCCGAGATTTACATAATAACCGTCCTTTACTTCTTTTGCAATTCGTTGTGCTATTTGTTCTTTTGAAAGTGCCATTAGTTTCTTTTTCTAACTGTTAATTGCTCAATACGCTTTTCATACTTTTCTCCTTGAAAAATTCTTTGAACAAAAATTCCAGGAATATGAATTTGGTTCGGGTCTAGCTCGCCTGCTGGAACTAATTCTTCCACTTCGGCAACCGTTATTTTTCCTGCGCCACACATTGCGGGATTGAAGTTTCTGGCTGTTCCTTTAAAAATTAGGTTTCCAGCTTCATCGCCTTTCCAAGCTTTTACGAAGGAGAAATCTGCTTCAAAAGCTTTTTCCATAATGTGCATTTTTCCGTTGAAATCACGCGTTTCTTTGCCTTCGGCTACTTCAGTACCATAACCTGCAGGTGTATAAAAGGCTGGAATTCCACTTCGGGCAGCTTCACAGCGTTGCGCTAAGGTTCCTTGTGGCAATAGTTCAACCTCCATTTCACCACTAAGCATTTGCCGTTCAAATTCGGCATTTTCGCCTACATAAGAAGAAATCATTTTCTTTATTTGATGCTTTTTCAGCAAAAGACCAAGACCGAAATCATCAACACCTGCATTGTTTGAAATACAGGTTACATCTTGAACATTTCGACGAACCAATTCATTAATTATATTTTCAGGAATACCGCAGAGACCGAAGCCACCGAGCATAAAGGTCATTCCGTCTTTAATGCCTTCACAAGCTTCGCGAACGTTTGCAACTGTCTTTTTTATCATTTCTAAAAATTTTCTGAAAATTACGAAATTTGAGTGAGAATTCCTGCTAAAGATAAAAAGACCTCAAAGGTTTTTGAAACTTTTGAAGTCTTTCTTTTTTACTTATTTTGAATTCGGATTTATTTAAAAATCAAATTCGTCTGGCATTTCTTCTTCGTTAGATTCGCTTTCTTTCAACTTAGAGCAGTCGGTTTCAATAGAAAGATTAGCTGGCCTTTTGAAGTTGCCTTTGGAAACATCCAAATCTTCATTTTCATAACAGCTTTTCATATACATTCCCCAAATGGGCAATGCCATTGTTGCTCCTTGCCCGTAGGCTGTAGACCCAAAATGTGTGGCTCGGTCATCGCCACCAACCCAAACACCTGTAACTAAGTTTGGCACCATACCCATAAACCAACCATCACTATTATTTTGGGTAGTTCCAGTTTTTCCGGCAATTGGGTTTGTGAAGTTATATGGGTATCCTGTTACAGCGTTTTTATAAACTGCAGAACCTTGTCTGCCAGTACCACGCAAACGGCTACCAGAACCAGATTGGGTAACGCCTTCCATTAAACTTACGGTTACATAGGCAGTTTCGTTACTTATAACGTCTTTGGTTTTTGGCACATTTTGGTATAAAACGGTTCCGTTTTTATCTTCTATTCTTTGAATTAATATAGGTTCTACATAAACACCTTCATTTGCAAAAGTACTGTAAGCTCCTACCATTTCATATACCGAAATATCTGCGGTTCCCAATGCAATTGATGGCACTGTAGGAATTTTTTCGGTATTAACACCCATTTTTTCCACTAAATCTATTACTGGTTCTGGGCCTACTCTATCAATTAATCTTGCGGTAATTGTGTTTATAGAGTTTGCAAGTGCATATTTTAGGGTAACCATTCCGCCGTAGCTGTTACCTGCATTTTTTGGTGTCCAAGACTGAATTAAATTATGTCTTCCAGCAGGAATTGTGTAACTGGTATTTGGCATTGTATCGCAAGGCGACATGTGCATTTGGTCTATTGCCGTAGCGTACACAAAAGGTTTAAAGGTTGAACCTATTTGGCGCTTTCCTTTTTTAACCATATCGTATTTATAATGTTTATAATCTATTCCACCAACCCAAACTTTTACCTCGCCTGTTTGCGGTGTCATAGACATCATAGCGGCTTGTAAAAAGGATTTATGATAACGAATAGAATCCATAGGCGTCATTGTCGTATCTATATCGCCTTTCCAAGAAAAGACACGCATAGGCACTTTCTTTTTAAAGCTTTTAATGATTTCTTCTTCTTCCTTACCTTGCTTTTTCATTTCGCGCCATCGATCACTTTTTCGCATGGCTGAATTTAAAATATTTTCTGTTTCTGTTTCTGTAATATCTCTAAATGGTGCCGTTTTATTTTTTTTATTCTGATCGTCAAAAGCTTCTTGCAGATGCGCCATATGAGTTTTTACAGCGGTTTCAGCATACTCTTGCATTTTGCTATCTATGGTTACAAATACTTTTAATCCATCTTGGTAAATATTGTAATTACTACCATCGGGTTTTGGATGTTCTTTTATCCAATTCTCCATAAAATTACGAGCGTATTCACGAAAATAAGTTGCGCTTCCTTCATCATGACCTTGCGGCGTAAATTTTATATTAAGCGGAAGGGCTTGCAAAGAATCCTTTACTGTTTCTGAAATATAATCGTACTTCTCCATTTGGGCGAGTACCACATTACGTCTGTTAGTTACGCCTTCAGGATTGCGCAAAGGGTTGTAAAGTGAAGAATTTTTAAACATTCCAACCAAAGTAGCAGATTCTACGGTAGAAAGTTGCGCTGGTGGTTTGTCAAAATAAATATTTGCGGCAGATTCTATACCTACTGCTTGGTTCACAAAATCGTACTCGTTGAAGTACATCGTGATTATTTCATCTTTGGTATAGCGGCGTTCCAAACGGGTTGCTATTATCCATTCTTTTATTTTCTGTAAACCTCGTTCCAGTTTATTTCGAGAAACTTGCTCCGTAAAAAATAACTTCGCAAGTTGTTGCGTGATTGTACTTGCGCCTCCTTTTGAGCCTAAAAACACAAAAGCTCTTAATGTACCACGGCCATCAATACCTGAATGTTCGTGAAAACGCACATCTTCAGTAGCAATTAAAGCTTTTACCAAATGATCCGGTAAAGAATCAAAGGTTACTGGAGTTCTATTTTCTTTGTAAAATTTTCCAAGGGTTTTTCTATCGGAAGAAATTATTTCGGTTGCAAGATTTTTTTCAGGATTTTCAAGACTAGTTTCATCTGGAAGACTTCCAAAAATACCCCACGAAGCCAATAAAAAAATCAATATTATAAATAGAACAAACCCTGCAAAAAATTTCCAAAAGGTTTTTATATGATGTGCTAAACTGCGATTTTTATTTTTTAGGGATTTCTTTTTTGCCATATTTTTTACTTTTTGATAGTTTCTTCAATACTGAAACCAACATCTGTAACACCTTCGAGTTTTGTAACGCCTTCTACTTCGCCATTATTGCGCATTGCCTGAGCTATATCTATTGTGTAATTACCATTTTCTGTAAACTGAACGTTTTCTTTATACAAAAGTTTGTTTTCTTTCATACGACCAACGCCTTGACCCATCCACGAACCATCGGGATTTGCCATTCTATATTCTAAAGTGTCAGTCACTGTTTTGCCGTGCGGAAAATTTATTGAGACTATTAAAAACAGATTATTGTATTTATATTCGTTGCTATTTCTAACGTTTACAAACAAATTGTATTTTTTTAATGAATCCAATTGTGGAATATTAAAAGCTACAACTTCATCTGCGCCCCAATAGCCATCCATTGCTCTTGTTTCACTAAAAATAGTGTCAGACTCGCACGAAACGAGGAAAACGGTAGTCAAAAAAAGTACTACTAATTTATTCATTTTTTGTTGACTTACTATTTCTTTTTTTATTGCTGGGCCTATTCTTAGGTTTTCCCCCAGATTTATTGGGATTGTTTTTTCTTGGAGAACCCGCAGTAGCATCAGCTTTTACGCCACTTTTGGCTCTACTTTTATTCCGACGTTTTTTATTTTTTTGTTTTGGTTGGTCAAAACGCGTTAAACTATCTTGGCCTACTACGTTGCTGTATGGTTCTTTTTCAGGGGTAGGTAGTTCAATTATAAATTCTTCCAATGCCATTGGTTTTTTGCCTGCTTTGTTCAAGGCTATAATTTCATTGGCTTTTTCGGCAGTTAGTTCGTGCCAATTCATAAATTCCTTTTCGTAGGCATACCAAAGTAAACCTTTAAAAATATCTATTTTTTGACAGGTTGCAGTCCCTTTTTCAGTCTGAAGTTTTGTGTCAGTGCTTGGAAAGGATTCTAACGCTTCCATATACGTATCTAACTCATAATTTAGGCAACATTTTAGCTTTCCACATTGCCCTGCAAGCTTTTGAGGATTTAAAGAAAGTTGTTGATAACGTGCTGCCGAAGTATTCACCGAACGAAAATCTGTAAGCCAAGTAGAACAGCAAAGCTCGCGCCCACAACTACCAATACCTCCCAAACGTGCGGCTTCTTGACGGAAACCAACTTGCTTCATTTCTATACGGGTGCTGAAAGTACGTGCAAATTCCTTTATTAATTCACGAAAATCTACGCGTTCTTCAGCGGTGTAATAAAAGATAACTTTTGAGGCATCTCCCTGAAATTCTACATCGCTAATCTTCATGTGCAATCCGTGGCGAATAGCAATTTCGCGCGAACGCTTTTGTACATCGGCTTCCTTTTCACGAACGCCTTGCCAAACATCTATATCTTTTTGATTTGCTTTGCGGTAAATTTTTGGCAAAACTTCAATAGTTGTAGGAACTTTTTTCTTCTTCATTTGAACTCTAACAAGTTCACCTGTTAAAGTAACCATCCCAATATCGTGGCCTGATGAAGCTTCAGTAGCTATTGTATCGCCAATGCTTAGTGTGAGATTTTCAGGATTTTGGAAAAATTCTTTTCTTCCATTTTTAAAACGCACTTCCACCGCATTGAAGGGTTCCATATTTGCAGGAAGTTGCATATTTGAAAGCCAGTCAAACACCGTAAGTTTGTTGCAGCCATCGGTTCCGCAAGTACCATTGTTCTTGCATCCCTTTGGCTGTCCGTTGGCGCCTGTGGCACAGCTGGTACAGCCCATATTTTTATATATAAAGCCCTTTTTCTAAGTGAATAGGGACGAAAATTAAACAAATAATTAGTCAGTAAAGATACCAATAAAAATTCCGATTTACGATTTCGGATTTCGGATTTTAGATTTTTGAAACAGGACGTTTTGACTCAAGACCAAATTCTTAAAGAAAAAAGAAACGTTTCAAAAAATAATCCTAATTAAAATTTTGATTTTTAAATTTTGAACCAATAGCGTCCTAAACGTTTAAAAAAGAGAAAGGGAATTTTGTTCCACAAAG
>CAZFUX010000146.1:0-6101 GCA_964522085.1 uncultured Aequorivita sp. | reverse complement strand
TCATACTTTTAAGATAGACCCCGAGGCAGAGCCTCGAGGAATTTACGGATTAAACTCCCACAATAAACAACTGATTAATAGCAGCTTAAGCTATCTCTTATTTATATACCATGCTGATAATCAGTAATTTAGATCAATGGATAAGCAGGATAAGTTAATCAGTATTTTTAATCAAGTAGAAGATCCCTGAAGCCATATAAACCAACTTCATAATCTAATTGACATTCCCTTATAGGGATAATTTCAGTGATTTGTGGAGCAGATCCTTGGATGCAAATGGTTGGGTTTGCAAAATCAAAAGAAGAATTTCTAAGAACCTTTCTTGAATTGCCAAATGGAATACCTCCACAAGACACTATAAACAGGGTGTTTACATCAATTGATAGTAGTCAATTAGAAAACTGTTTTATAGAATGAGTAAGTTCTATTGCAGATTTAAGTTCGGGACAAATAATAGCAATCGATGGTAAAACCATAAGAGGCGCAAAACACAAGGGCGAAAAATCGCCTATTCATATGGTTAGTGCTTGGGCTTATGAAAACAATCTTGTATTAGGGCAAGTTAAAACAGAAGAGAAATCTAATGAAATTACTGCGACACCAAACTTATTAGATATTCTTGATGTATCTGGAAATGTAGTGAGTATTGATGCTATGGGGACTCAAAAAGAAATAGCAAAAAAATAATTGATAATGATGCTAATTATATCTTAGCCGTAAAAGGCAATCAACCACAACTATTAGAACATATACAAAATGTGTTTAAGTTTTCAAAGCAAATAGAAATAGATAAAAACGAATGGGTAAATTTAAAAAGCATTGTACAAATAGAAAGTATTCGAGAATTTAAAAATAGTGATAAAGAAAAGGAAACATCAACTCGCTATTATATATCAAGTCTAAAAAATAATGCTTCGTATTTTCAATCTGCAATACGTTCTCATTGGACTGTTGAAAATAAATTGCATCGGGTACTTGATGTTGGTTTTTCAGAAGACGCGTCAAGAAAAAGAGCAGGTAATGCTGCTCAAAATTATTCTGTCCTACTAAAAACAGCTCTAAACTTACTGAAAAATGAGAAAACAGAAAAGCAAGGTGTTAAAGGTAAGAGACTTAAAGCAGGTTAGGATAACCAGTATTTATTAAAGGTGTTAAATTTAAAAGCATGAGTTTGCCCTAGGAAATATCCTAAACATTTAATAGTGATATAAAAAAGCCACCCACAATTGTGGGTGGCTTTAAGTTTAAGTAACTTATTACTTGTTAGAGCTTACTGTTTTAAAACTCTATAAGTTTCCATCTGACCATTTACAGTTACTTTCATCAAATAAGTACCAGTATTAAGTCCAGATATATCCACCTGTGTTGCGGTAGCATTTATCCTATCTCCTATTACTAGTTGACCTAGCATATTATATATCGAAACATTCTCGATATTTTCAATACTGTTTAGGTTCAAAACACCATTTGTTGGGTTAGGGTAATAATTGAAACCAGCAATCGTATTGTCAGAAATACCAAGACCTATACCGTCTATCTTAATATCGGTAACAGCTCCTGTGTTAAGTACAAACACATAGTAAGCCTGACCTCCTAATGTAACTATAGAAGCAGAAGTGCCTGGGGCACACTGATTTGACTGTTGTGGAACAAGAGTAAGATCTGTTTCTATAGAACTTTCATTCGGAGCAGTATAGAAGGTAACTGAGCTGGCACCGCCAGGAGTTACTATCATTGCAGTCGCCGTTCCATCTTGGAAGGGTACAAAATTGTACCAAACACCATTAGCCCCTGTAAGATCACAACCTGCTGGGCTACCATTCTCGGTAGTGGCCGCAGGCATGTTTACTTGAGTATCGGTATAAGGAAAACCTACTTCATCAACATCTATCGAGTTAACGATCATATCGTTCGGCGGAGGTGTTGGAGCACAGGTAATATCCGCCTCCCATCCAGCTTTTGAAATAGAACCATCACTCATAAATATAAAGGTAAGAGTTCCACTAGCATGGCTAGATGTAAATGGCCCTGGATTCGTAACTCCATAATATCCTCCTGCTGGGAATCCGCTAGTAGTTGCTGGATTTCCACTTGATATTAGAGGAGCAGTAGCATCTGGACCATCATAAACATAAAGTGCATCGAATTCTGACTCAACATCAAAAGCAGTAAATGTAACTGTAACTTGATCACCTGTATTTACTGGGGAGATGACAGTTGTAAGATTTTCATCATTTTGATAATTTCCGCCTGGGCCACCAGTATCATAAAATTTATCTCCACAGGTTGGTGGTGTAGCGAATGTAATAGGACCCGCATACTGGCTTAATCCATCTGCATTACAATCTGCAACTACATAAAAATCATAGCTGAAACCACTAGACAATCCTGTTGCCGAGGCTGTAGTTGTACCAGAAGGTGTTGATCCTGTTGCAACTGGCGTAGCTATTGAAATATCTGCACCTGCATCAAATACATACCATATATAACCACTGCTTGCATTTGGCTCAGCATCCCAAGATAGATCTACTGAAGTTGGAGCTATGTTAGTAACCACAAGATTTATTGGCTTTGGACACGCTGGAGGCGGAAGTGTTTCTCCTACAGAACACCAAGCAACTTGGGCATCTGGATCTGAAATATTACCTATTAAGGTAGTTAATCCTGAAGCGGTATCTACCGAACGCCATTCTGCTACGAAAGTACCAGCATTAAATGCTGACATATAAACAGTGTCTGTTGTAGGGTCGTAGCACATACCTTGACCAAAGTTGGCATCATAGCCTATACTACCTATTAAGGTTGTAGCGGCAGTTGCTAGATCTATTGAATATAGACTATCAGTTACTACTTCATATGTATACCCTACTCCAGCACCATCAATAGCAAGAGCGATAGGAAAATTTGTTGCTGGAATACCCATAACACCCACCAATGTGGCAGTAACCGCGACTGGGTCTATAATGTAAAGACTTGCGCTAGCAATGGCATAAAGAATACCACTAGAACGATCAAACTCCATGCCTACCCAGTTACCTGAAATAGTTCCCAAATTAGTGTAAAGACCTGTTGTAACATCGAAAGAAAAGAATTGTCCAGTATTGTCTAGCACATAACCAGTTGTTGGATTTGCAGGATCAATAGAACCTGCATTTTCAAAGTTCACAGTTATTGGAGAAGTTCCAAAAACTTCTACAGTTTCTGGAGTTGTAATTCCATAACCAATAAGGTCTTGATTGGCATTGTTTACACCGTAAACAGTGGTAAGACCGCCGCCTGTGCCGCCCATTGGCGTACATTCGCCTGAAGCTGTGTAAACAGTATTCCACATATCGTCAGCAGGTAGTGTTGCTGTCCATCCACCATTTGCTACATCATAATGCACACGATAGTCTGTTCCTGTATTAGGAATACTCGTAGTTTCCCAATACGCATCTGATGCAGGGTCTACTGGGTTTGGAGTTTCAACACCTATCCAATAAACAGTTTCAGAACCTGCCGTTCCATTTAGCATTACTCCAGGAGCAATGTCTAAAACTATTTCAAGCACATCTCTACCAAAGGCAACACCAATTGCTGTAGAGGATGTAGGTACGATTGTCATTACTGAACCAACCATAGCACCTGGCATACCTCCAGCATCTTCATAAATAGCTACATCTATAGAATTGAAGCCTCCGTTGTTAATCATGTTTATTGTAAGTTGATTTAACTCGAAGTCTGTATCAGCCTCTACAATTATTTCATCTGCTATTTCAACACTGTTGTTTGTATTTCCGTATCCATTTTCAAAGGCATTACTTGCATCAGCTTGGGAACAAGCAGTTCCGCCCCCGCCGATAGCTTCACATTCACCAGAAAACTCAAAAACCAGATCCCAACCAACAGATGCTACACCCCATGTTAATCCATTATCTGCAGAAAAAGCATCAAAATTTCCAATTACCGAAGCTGATGTACTTTCCCAAAAAGAAATATTAGTAGAAGTATTTGTAGCTTTTATGCTTATCCAGTAAGTTGTAGGAATACCCGCTTGACCGTTTAGCATTTCAGGAGTAATATCAAAGTTTAATTCTAAAACATCTAAAGCTGAGTTAGAAGGAAAATCTCCAATTATTGCTTGTGAAGTAGGCACAACACCTGGAAGAGTTGCAATTACCGAAGTAGGATCTGGTAATCCAGCCAAATCGTTATAAATAGTTATATCTGCAGAAATAATTACTTCTCCATCAAAGACCAACCAGTTAGCTACTACAGAATTTAAATTGAAATTAGTATCTGCCTCAACTATAAGGTCTGCCGCCATAACTTGATCTTGGTTTGTAGAAGACGTGAAGCCATTTTCAAAACCATTACTAGGGTTTCCTTGGCCACAAGCAGTTCCGCCCCCGCCGATAGCTTCACATTCACCAGAAAACTCAAAAACCAGATCCCAACCAACAGATGCTACACCCCATGTTAATCCATTATCTGCAGAAAAAGCATCAAAATTTCCAATTACCGAAGCTGATGTACTTTCCCAAAAAGAAATATTAGTAGAAGTATTTGTAGCTTTTATGCTTATCCAGTAAGTTGTAGGAATACCCGCTTGACCGTTTAGCATTTCAGGAGTAATATCAAAGTTTAATTCTAAAACATCTAAAGCTGAGTTAGAAGGAAAATCTCCAATTATTGCTTGTGAAGTAGGCACAACACCTGGAAGAGTTGCAATTACCGAAGTAGGATCTGGTAATCCAGCCAAATCGTTATAAATAGTTATATCTGCAGAAATAATTACTTCTCCATCAAAGACCAACCAGTTAGCTACTACAGAATTTAAATTGAAATTAGTATCTGCCTCAACTATAAGGTCTGCCGCCATAACTTGATCTTGGTTTGTAGAAGACGTGAAGCCATTTTCAAAACTATTACTAGGGTTTCCTTGGCCACAAGCAGTTCCGCCCCCGCCGCTACCACCAGAAGCAGCAATTACCTCTACATTCCAGCCGCCAAAGTCAATAATTGTGGTAGCATGGAATATAAAAGTAAGACTTCCTGATGCACCAGCAAAAGTAGATGAGCCATGGGAAGCTATCATAGCCGCAAGGTCTCTATCTCCTTCATTAGATCCACCATCGCCATTATCATATAAAAGAGTACCTGTCGCATCTACTCCATCATAAATTCTTAAGTAATCGAAAACTGCTAATACGCTAAAATATTGAAAATCAATCTCCGTAACTCCATCAAGCGTGGTAACAGTATCGCAACCACAGTTTGGGTAATTACCAGAGCTCCCACCAGTAGTACTTCCTCCTGGACCACCTGGATCGAAGAAGTTGTCACCAACTGCTGGAGTAAAAGTTTCTGTCATTCCCGCCGTTGGTATAATATCAGAAAGAATAGTTCTGTTACCTATAGGCACATTGTTCTGCATATTAGAATTTGCCCTGTATTGAGCAGCAGCCATAACCTCAGCTTCATCTTCTGCAGTTAGAGCAGCAGGAGCAACAAACAAAGGTGTTTGTTGCTTTAATGCAGCTCTATTTTTTGGAGGAACAACTACCATTCTTGCTTCTGTAGGGCTATTCTTTAAAGCAGGAGGCAAAAACAGAGGGATATACTGCTCTTTTTTCACAGCCTTACCATTAACAGAAGCTACTGATGTAGCCTTTACAGTATTTTTATCACTAATATCTTTTATGACCTGATTAGACTTTGCAGCCTTTTGATTACTAAAATAGGAATGCAACATCCGTTGCTCCTCTTTTGAAAAATATTCGGAAATAGAGCCGCTCTGATTTCCGATGTTTGCATAACGCGCCAACAGCTCCTGCATGGTCGCTGTGGACTTTTGTTGTGCCTCTATGCTCGTCCCCGATGTGGTTTTCGAACTAGAGGGTTGAGTAGATTGGGCACTTAAGGTAAGCGAAAGCAAACCAACGAAACACCCAATAATAGTACTTCTTCTCATAATTTGATAAATTTTAGTTAATAATTCCTTAAAAGTATTTAAAAAAATGTTAATATCAAAAAAATGCCATAACTACTTTGAAACAATATATAAAAAAAATATGCTTATCCTTTTGTTTCCCCATTAGTTTTTTCGTATTTTAAATTAT
>CAZFUX010000145.1:0-6287 GCA_964522085.1 uncultured Aequorivita sp. | reverse complement strand
ATAGAGAGGCTTTTGAATCTTTGTTCCATAATTAGTTGTTTAATTAACCCTAAAGCACTGAATATACCGCTATTTACAAAGTGCCTAAGTCAATTCAAATATTTAAATTCTTTTACGTCCTTAATGGTTTAGTAATTGCTAAGATAGGTTTTTGCTATTGGCTTTTTTATTTTCCGCTTACATATTTCATGGCTTCTTCGGCAAATTCTGCCCATTTTTCAGAATAATCGAAAGGTACTTGCATCCATTCTTTCATGGGTTTTTTCTTTCCTGAAGGTCGAATAGATGTGAACCGTCCCAACTTAAAGCCTCAGAATGTGTTTCGCCTGTAAGTTTAAAAACCATTTCATTTTGAAAGAAACAGGTAAAAGCTTTTCCTTTTATTTTGAAACAAGGCTTTCCGAATAATTGGATTTTTTCTGCATTCTTAATTTTTTCTCCAATGGAGAGATAGAATATTTCCTCTTTAGTCATATTCGCGATTAATTTTTTCAATTAGTATTTTGAAAAGATACTAAAACCGTTAAAATAAAGTGAAGGCACATACCAGTTTTTTGAAACCAACTATCTTTAAAAATTCTATCTACTCTATGCGTTGGTTCCTTTTTATTATTGTTTACATTCTTGTTGATATTTATGCCTTTCAGGCTATTAAAACACTTACTAAAAATCCGTGGATTTACGGAATTTATGTCTTGCTATCGCTTGCGATTTTAGCGGCTTTAATCTATCAGATTTCTAGTGTTGGAGCAGGTAAAACTATAGATATCAATACGATGTATGTCTTCGGCATTTTCCTCACTCTTTTTGTCCCCAAGCTTTTGCTCGTTATTTTTATGTTTGGCGAAGATATAGGCAGGTTTTTCGCGGGTATTTTTATGAAAGTTACAGGAAGCAGTGAAGCACCATTTATGGCTTCGCGAAGAAAATTTGTAAGCACCATTGCTTTAGGTATTGCTGCAATACCCTTTGCTTCCTTAATTTATGGAATGATTCAAGGAAAATACAATTACAAAGTTTTAAAATATGCATTGCAATTTGAAGACCTGCCAGAAGAATTTGATGGCTTTACTTTGACACAGATAAGTGATATACATAGCGGCAGTTTTGACAATCATAAAAAAGTGGAATATGCAGTAAACCTTATAAACGAACAAAAAAGTGATGTAATAGTTTTCACAGGCGATTTGGTTAATAACGTTGCCGATGAAATGAACGATTGGAAGCAACTTTTTTCAATATTAAAGGCACCTGAAGGCGTTTTTTCAATATTGGGAAATCACGATTATGGCGATTATGTAAGGTGGGAAACAACTTCAGAAAAAGTAGAAAACCTTCAGAAATTAAAAGCTATTCAAAAAGAAATGGGCTGGAATTTACTTTTAAATGAAAACAAATATTTCGAAAAAAACGGACAAAAAATAGCATTGGTAGGAGTTGAAAACTGGGGCGAAAGCGGTTTTAAACAAGCCGGCGATCTTGATAAAGCTTGCGAAGGAATTTTAGATGAAGATTTTAAAATACTTTTAAGCCACGATCCTTCGCATTGGCAATCTGTAGTAAAACAAGACCCACGCCATTTTCACTTAACATTAAGTGGCCATACACATGGTATGCAGTTTGGGATTGAAATTCCAGGAGTATTTAGATGGAGTCCCATTAAATACAAATATAAAAATTGGGCAGGAATTTATGAGGAGTTTGGAAGATATATTAATGTAAACCGTGGCTTCGGATTTTTAGGCTATCCAGGACGAGTAGGAGTCTGGCCAGAGATAACCGTGATTCAACTTAAAAAAAAGCAGATTACCGTATAATAATCTGGAAATGTTATATTTGTAATACCATTGTTCAACTAACACATTAGATGAATGTCAAAATTTGGAGAATTAATTGAAACTCAAATTCCCGTTCTGTTAGATTTTTATGCAGAAAGCGATGAAGCTTGTAGAAGCATGCATCCTATACTGCGCGATGTTGCCGCAGCTTTAGGCGATAAAGCACGGGTTATAAAAATAGATCTGGAAAAGAATAAAGAGCTTTCTGAGGCCTTGCGCGTAAAAGGATCGCCCACATTAATGATCTACAAAAACGGCGAAATGAAATGGCGCCAACGTGGAGAGCAAGATGCCGATACACTTATTGGACTTGTTAAAGAATACGTTTAGTATGATGATTGATTAATGTTGAATTGAAGAACATTCCCAACCTTTGTCTGAAATAAATTTCAAAACCTTTGGCAAAACATAACGAAGGTTTTTTTCTGCTTTTAAGATATCGTGAAAAACGATAATACTCCCAGATTTTATATTTTTTAAAACATTTTGAAGACATTTTTCTTCGGTAATAATTGCATCATAATCGTAACTAATAACATCCCACATTACAATTTTAAGCCCTTTCTGTTGAAGTATTTTAGCTTGCTTGGACGTTATTTTTCCATATGGTGGACGAAACAATTTTGAATTGAAAGTTTCTTCACATTTCGAAACATTTGTCACATATTGCAAAGTATCCGTCTTCCAGCCACTTAAATGATTAAAAGTGTGATTGCCTACGGAATGGCCTTCAGAAATAATTTTTTGAAAAACCTCTGGGTTTTTTTGAACGTTTTCGCCTACGCAGAAAAAAGTGGCTTTGGTATTATGTTTTTTAAGTTCGCTAAGAACCCAAGGTGTAATTTCAGGAATTGGACCATCGTCGAAAGTGAGATAAACAGTCTTTTCTTTACGTGAAAACGCCCAAACACGTTCAGGGTATAACCGCTGAATGAATCTGGGCATTTTTACAATATTGAGTTTCAATTGATTTAGTTTATCGGCACTTCTAATAAGTTTGAGTCTAGCAGAATTTCAAGGGTTGAATCTTTTTGAATTTCTTTGTCTAAATCCATTGCTTCGTCTGGCGAGTAGAAATGACGAAAAAGCTTCAAATAATCATTGAATTTTTCAGCTTCTGCACGCGCATAAGCTTCATCATCATAAACTACCGTAAGCTGCACCAAGCCTCGGTAACGCTCCATATCACTAATAATATCGGATGCAGCAATACGTTGTTTGTTAAATTTCAGACTATTATAGTACATTAAGTGTTCTTGGTACATTTTGGTAACATCTTCATATACCTTTCTTGCTTTTTCTTTCTTATCTAATTCGTAATAACCAATTACAAAAGGTTCCAGCAAAGAATAATATTCAAAAAGATGTACGGGCATTTTCTCCATGCCTAAATCCAGTATTTTTTCGGCTTTTTCGCTTTTATCTTCGTTTATTAATGCTTCTGCTAAACGGGCGAGGTTGCTTCTGTACGTGATACCGTTTCTGCGTGTTTCGGTATCGTGATATATGTATGGACTGCCGCTGTTGCCCCAATCCCAACTCATTACAAGATCATACATCTTGTCGGCATCTACACGACCCATATCAAATGGGCTTCGTTTGTCTATTGGTGTTTTTATAGGTACAAGCTTATAAACTACACCGTCCAATTGTAGGTAATCTTTCATCCATAAATAATCATCATCGCCAAAACTACCGCCACTAAAATATATTGGGCGTTCCCAATTGTTATTGGCAATAATATCAAGCATCATCATTCTATTTTTGTATAAGATATCTCCTTTTAAGTTTATGTAAATGTCAGGAACTATTTTGTTAGCATCTTTTGCATCTACAATTCCGTTTTTCAAAACAACTTCTTTATTTACAGGAATACGAATTACTTTTGAAGGAAACGTATTTACTTGTTGGCCGCTAGGCAGTTCCATTTGTGTAGCTGGACTGTCGTTTGCCACAAAATTCATCCACGTTTTTATATCAATAGTGTCTTGTGTGGTTTGTTGGTGTATTAAAAAGTCGCGCGTCCCATAGCGGTATTTATCATGTGTTAACTGTGAAGGTATTGGATCGCTGGTGAATGCTTTCTTCTTCATATCATCAATATACCAATCTGTTTGGAAAAGACTAGTGTTCACAATACGTACATCTTGGCGATATCCTTCAATATTTTGAGCGTACCAAAGTGCGAAAGTATCGTTATCACCAATAGTGAAAAGTATGGCGTTTTTATCACAAGAATCTAGATACATTTTTCCCATAGATTGGGCGGTATAACGGTTGCTACGATCGTGGTCGTCCCAGTTTTGGGTTGCCAATAGTATAGGAGCTGCTAAAGCCGAAGCAATAAGCACTATTGGAAGTGCGACTTTTGGTTTTATGTAATTCTTAGCAAGATCGAATAATGCATACACACCGTAAGCTATCCACATACCAAAAACATAGAAACTTCCCACCAAGGCATAATCTCGCTCACGAGGTTCAAAGGGTCGTTCATTGAGGTATATTTTTAAGGCAAGCCCTGTAAACAGGAAGAATACTAATAAAACCCAAAAACTTTTTTGATCGTTTTTAAAGTGAAAAACCAAACCAATAATTCCTAATATAAGCGGAAGGAAAAAGTAGGTATTCCGCGCTCTATTATTTTTCATATCGCTGGCCAATTCATCTTGATTACCCAAACGCAGTTGATCTATAAAATTGACGCCACTTATCCAATTGCCGTGCAAATCTGTATATTGGCCTTGCACATCATCTTGTCTGCCAGTAAAATTCCACATAAAATAACGCCAATACATATATCCAAATTGAAACTCGAACATATACTTCATATTCTGAAAAAAGGAAGGTTTTTGAATATCGAGATATTGCCCAAAATTCTTTAGAAATTTGTCGTAATCCTTTGTATCTACCAAGCCTTGATTATAGGCCTGTTTAAATTTATTTACTTCATCAACAAGTCTGGGTTCACTTAAGTATTCACTTTTAACTGAAAAATCGAGTCCGCCTGTAAACTCCATATAATTAGAAGCGTGTTCGGTGCTCCACATTCGGGGCAAAAACCCTTTTTGTGAATCTTCAGTATTCTGGCTGGCGTTTTTGTAGTTATTTACAATAATGTATTTGCCGGTTTCTTCGTCTTTTTCATACTTCGGTTTATCGTCTTTGTATGAGTTATCTTCGTCTAAACCTACATAGCTTTCGGTAAAACTTGGTCCATAAAACAAATGTGTTTCTGGGTATTGCTCACGGTTGTAATAGGCTAAAAGTTCGCGGGCGTTGTTTGGGTTGTTTTCATTAATTACCGTGCCAGCATTAGCGCGAATAGGAAGCATTAACCAGCTACTAAATCCCATAAATATGAAAAGTACACAAAGCAGCAATGTATTTAACTGAACAAACCCTTTTTTACGTGTAATGCGTAAACCATAAATAAAAAGAACAATAAACAGAAGGGCGGCAAAGATAGTTCCCGAGTTAAAGGGTAACCCAATACTATTTACAAAAAATACTTCTGAAGCACTAAAAAACTTCATCGTCATTGGCAATAAAAGTTTGAAGATGAAAAGCAGAATAGTAACAGTAACGACATTTGCAATTATAAAATTTTCGACGGTAATTGTTTTGTAATGTTTGAAGAAATACAAAAATCCAATGGCCGGAATGGTAAGTAGCGCCATAAAGTGAACCCCAAACGAAAGCCCAATAATAAAGGCAATAAGAATTACCCAACGATTGCCTCGTGGTTCTAGCATTTCACGTTCCCAGCGAAGGGCGGTGTAAAATAGAACCGACATTAAGAATGCAGCACTGGCATATACTTCAGCTTCCACAGCATTAAACCAAAAGCTATCGGTAAATGCAAAAGCGAGTGATCCTACAGCAGCACTACCAAGGATAGCGATAGCTCCAGTCTTTTCAATTTCTTGATGTTTAGAAACTAAATTGGTCAGTAAAATAGTGAGCGACCAAAACATAAATAGAATGGTAAACGCACTAGAAAAAACTGACATCAAGTTAATGGTGAGGGCAATATATGAAGCATCCGGCGCAAAAACGGAGAAAAAAGCCCCTAATAGTTGGTACAATGGAGCTCCGGGCGGGTGGCCTACTTCAAGATTACTAGCGGTGGTAATATACTCTCCTGCATCCCAGAAACTAGCGGTTGGTTCTACCGTTAGCCAGAAAGTAATAAGGGCAACCGCAAACACAAGCCAGCCAGTGATTTTGTTCCATTTAGTAAAGTTGAAAAAACCCATAAGTACGTTTAATTTTTGATGGCACGAATTTACTAATAATATACATAGCCCCAAGTATGTAAATGAGGTAACGTACAATATGCTATGATATTTTTAATGAACGCTAGATTTGCCATAAAAGTAGAATAGTATTTTTTTGCAATAGCGTCCTAAACGTTTAAAAAAGAGAAAGGGAATTTTGTTCCACAAAGTT
>CAZFUX010000144.1:0-6302 GCA_964522085.1 uncultured Aequorivita sp. | reverse complement strand
TTCAGGACTGTAATCTTGTTTTAAATAAAGCTCGACGAAGCTCCGCACATCATCTATAAAGGTTTTTTTCTTGTTCTTTTCCCGATGACGCCGTTCGCACTTGTTTTGTGCGAGTTTGGCTCGGTACTCGCCGTTACGCCCATCAGAATTCCTCTTTAGCTCCCTACTAACGCTTGATTTGTTGGTTTTGATTATCTCCGCTATGTCCGACATGGTCAGCTTTTGTTTTATAAGGACGGATATTTCATACCTTTGGGACAATGTTAAATGCGACATATATTTTAAGTTTTGCAACCCAAAAATATGAAGTTTTTTTCGCCGCCGTAGGCTATTTTTACAACAGCAAGCTGTTGCGTTTATTACTTGAATCTAAGAAAAAAAATACTTTTACCAAAACCTTTTCTAAACTATAGATGACCGAATTTACTATTATTGTGCCCGTTTACAACGAAGAAGAGAATCTACAACGTGTGGAAAAGGAACTGTTAGATTATTGTAAAATCAGCACTAAAAAAACTTCAATACTTTTTGTAAATGATGGATCTAAAGACAACAGTTTAGAGTTGATTGAAGCTACTTGCAATAGAAATGAAGGCTTCAATTATATCTCTTTCAAACAAAATAGAGGATTAAGTGCTGCCCTAAAAGCTGGCTTTGATTATGCTGAAAGTGAATTGGTTGGTTATATAGATAGCGATCTCCAAACCACTCCTAAAGACTTCAACCTATTATTGGAACAAATTGATAAATACACTTTGGTAACTGGCGTTCGGTCCGATAGAAGAGATTCAACCATTAAAAAATTGTCTTCAAAAATAGCAAACGGAATTAGAAGAGCTTTTACTAATGATGGAATGGACGACACGGGCTGCCCATTAAAAGTTATAAAAACCGATTACGCCAAACGTATCCCAATGTTTAAAGGATTGCATCGGTTTTTGCCTGCAATGATTCTATTGCAACAAGGAAAAATACTGCAAGTTCCCGTTCAACATTTTCCACGAATAGCAGGAAAAGCCAATTTTGGTATTTGGAACCGCCTTTTGGGGCCGTTGATGGACTGTTTTGTATATCTCTGGATGAAGAAAAAATATATTAACTACGAAATAGACAAGAAAAATTTGTTAGATAGAATCTAAAGGTTGTGTATTATTTTTCTCATTCGCTTTTTTAGATTTTCGCGTTTCGTAATTTTTTATGTATTCGCCTTTGCGTGTTCCGTTATCAAAATTTCCCCATTTCACTAGAAAACGGCTATTTTTTCTTGCTTCCTCATTTGGCATATCTTCATATTCCATTCGGTAAATACTTGAAAATAAAACGGCTCGTCCCTCGCCATGGTAGCAATGTATTAAAACTGGATAGTTTGTGCTATCATCCATTACCTCTAAAAATCGATCTACAACTTCTTGCTCCGGAACTTGGTCTGAACCTATATTGAAATATGTAACCCCTTCTAATTTAGCTATTGCATCTTTTTCTGCGCGTAACTCATCTGGCACTTCAGGATTATCAACAAGGTTATCTGTACCTGGAAAACGAAGATCTATCACACTTTTTATATTGTTTTTAGCTATGTAATCTGGCAACTCATCTGGTGGTATAACTCCAGATCTATATACTTTTCCTTCGGTAACTGGTTTAAACATATGGTTTATGTTTACATCGTAAACATATTTACCTACTACAATTATTGCCAATACAAGAACAACGAGTCCAATTTTTTTAATCATTTTTTTGCGTATATGTTAGTTTATTATCAATAATTCGTTCAAAGTAATCTTGCAAAAATGCTTTGCAGAATAATTCAATCTCATCCATTTCAGGGTTTCTGTTTGCAATTAAATTATTTTCTAATCCTTTATCATTAATATCATAGAAACCAATTGCTTGCTTGCCGTCAAAAATACAAATATAATTGCCACGTTGTAGTTGATAGTATTCAGTACCATTCATTACAAAAGGTTTTATATCGTGTTGGCCAATTAAGCTCCTGCCCCAGCTTCTAAAAGGTTTATTGTAACCTACTAAATCTAAAATAGTTGGATATATATCAATCTGTTGCGCAAGTTCATTATTCTCCCCCACAAAGCTATCATCGCCTTTATAAAATAGAATAGGCACCGCATTTCTGTTTATAACTTTTAAATAGTAATCTGTATAATAAACCTGGTTTGAATGATCTGCAGTTATTATAAAAATGGTGTTTTCAAACCAAGGTTCTTTTTTGGCAGCTTCAAAGAATTTTTTAAAGGCGAAATCTGTATAGCCAACTGTTTGGTGCATAGGTAGGTATCCCTTTGGGAATTTACCATCATATTTTTCAGGAATAATATAAGGCTCGTGTGACGAAACGGTAAAAATTGTACTAAAAAAAGGTTTATTTTTTGTGTCTAAAGTGTTTTTCATATATTGAAAAAACGGCTCATCCCAAATTCCCCAAGAGCCATCAAAATCTGCATCGTTATTATATTCAGTTTTACCGTAATAATGGTCGAAGCCTAAAATATTTCCGAAGCCTAAAAACCCCATAGAACCATTTGGCGCTCCGTGAAAAAAGGAAGTATCATAACCCATTTCTTGCAATGTAGAAACCAGCGACTGTATTTTCTGTTTTGAATATGAGGAGGAAGTAAATGCATTTTTAAACGAAGGAATTCCTGAAATTATGGACGACATTCCGTGAATAGATTTACTACCATTTGCATAAGCGTTTGTAAATATTAAACTATGCTGCGCCAATGAATCTAAAAAAGGAGTAAACCCTTCATAATCAGGAATATCACTATTTTTATTGAAAGCGCCCCAATACTCCCTACCATAACTTTCTGTGATGAATAAAACAATGTTAGGTTTTGTTTTTGGGTTATCGGAATACTGTTTTATAGGCTGAATAAGCTTTTCAACAGTATCCTGACTCACATTAAATGAAGTTTTTTTGAAAGTATTAGAATTAAACGTTCTAATAAATGCGAAAGGAGTGTTTAGAACAATATCTGTATGTGCAATTTTCTTTACGTGTCTACTGGCATCTAGCATATTTACTGGACGCGTGCTTTTTTTGAAATCGCCACCACGAATTCCACCTATTACCAAAATACCAATTACCGCAATGCCTATAAGTGAAAAAATAACATATTTTATACGATGTCCTGCAACAGATGATTGTTTTACTTTTATTTTTTTGTAGAGGAATATCCATAAAAAAGATACGACGAAAAATAACAGATACACATGCCAATAGCTCACCAAAAATCTAAAGAACATATTAAAACCATTAGACTCGTGTTTTAAAAGATCCCAAACCACAATGGTTGTGCGTGTGAAGGTGTATTTATAATAAATAAAATCTGCAAAATTGAGAGCATATCCCACCAAGTTAAATATGAAATAAATATAAAACAGAAATTTTTGATATCCCTTGGAAGTATTTATAAAAAATGGAAAAATTGACAATAAAATAAAAAGTGCATTCAAATAAAGAATAGCGGCTGTATCAAACACTAATCCGTGATATGCAAGTTCTAAAAAATCGCCTACAGAGTCTACTTTTAGTACATCGGCATTATATAAGTAAAAAAGAACTCGTGCTATAAAGTAAAAAACATACGCAAGAAAAAGTCTGTAAAAGAGGACGGCATATTCATTGATTCTTAGGACGTTTTTCATTGTAAAAAGTAGACTATAAAATTATTAAAATATGTTTCAAGTATGTTCTTCAAACCTCCTTGAAACAGTAAAATGTTCTAATCCAGTTTGTTTTGTTCGGTTTTAAATTTATGCTGCCCCCACTTCTGCAAAAGAAAGAATAACCAACCGAGAATTCCACCAATTGCCATTCCTGTAACAAGATCTAACGGATAATGAACACCTAAATAAATCCTACTATAACCAGTAATTACAGCCCAAATAAGTAATAGAAAAGGTAAGTATTTATACCATTTTTGAAGGGTTAATCCTAAAAATACAGCTGCAGCCATTGAGTTTGCTGCGTGGGCAGAAAAATACCCATATCTTCCACAACCATCGGCAACATAACGCATGGTAGCTTTTAATGTTTCAACTTGACATGGTCTAGGTCGTTTTATACCGTGTTTAAAAAGATTTGCCAATTGGTCTGTTGCAGTTATCATTAAAGCAACGCTAACTAGTATTACCAAAGTTCCTTTCCAACCATAATTTTTATAAATTAAATACAGAAGAAAGGCATAGATTGGAATTGACGACCATTTTTCGGTTACAAAGCGCCAAAAGCCATCCCAAGAAGTGTTTCCTAAATTGTTTAGATAAAGGAAAATTTCGGTGTCGTAATGTAATAGTTGGTCTAGCATTGTACTAAGTTTCTATTTAATTGATTTAATCTTCATCATACAATGCAATCTCGCGATCATAAAAATCAGTTGCCTGTTGAATTAAACCTTCAGCTTCAGCCTCAAGTTCTTTTTGATCTTCTTTATCAAAATCTTCTAGCCATTCTACCTCATCATTTTCTAGGTTGATGATAAAACGTGGAAATTCAGTGTGTATCACGAAAATCGCTGTGGGATAATCGCTGTTATCGCCTAGTAAATATTTTGGGAAATCCATTTTTGTATTATTAATTGCTATTGATTAATGACTAATTCTTGTCGAATTAATTTTTTTGAAAGATAATTAAATCTGATGAATAATAGAATGCCGCTTGCCGATAGTCCTGCCAGCAAGCCTATCCAAATACCCATACTTTCTAAAGAAGTGTGCATACTTAAATAGTACGAAATAGGGAAACCGATAATCCAATAGGAAATAAACGTTAATACGGTTGGAATTTTTACGTCCTGCATTCCCCGAAGTGCACCAAGTGCAACAACCTGCAACGAATCTGTAAATTGAAAAATAGCGGCAATAATCAATAATTGTGAAGCAATAGTAACCACTTCAAGGTTATCCGCATAATCTACAACACTATCAAAATCGAGGAATATTTTTGGCAATTCAGCATTAAAAATAATAAAGAAAACAGCAAAAACTAAGGATAATATTGAAGTAAGTAAGCCTATGGAAATAGCTACTCTGCGTAATTCTTTAAAGTTTTTTAATCCTTTTAGGTTACCTACTCTAATCATTGCCGCCACACTAAAGCCCATCGCCACCATAAACGTCATTGAAGCAAGGTTTAATGCAACCTGGTTTGCAGCCTGCGGATTTTTACCAAGAATTCCCGAAAGCCATACTGCCGACGTGAAAATACCTACTTCAAAAAACATCTGCATTGCCGAAGGAAAACCAAGGTTTATTAGTTTTTTTAACATTGCTTTACTTAGCGTGAAGATTTTAATTTCAGTTACAAAATAGCGCGACTTTTCTTTTCGACTTAATAAATACCACAGATACAGTAACATCACAACACGCGAAACTAAAGTACCTATTGCAGCCCCAACTACACCTAACTCTGGTGCACCAAACTTTCCGAAGATGAACATATAGTTTAACAAAACGTTCACCAAGTTAGCAATAATAGTTGCATACATCGGGAAACGAGTCATAGACATGCCGTCGCTAAATTGCTTAAAACCTTGAAATATAATTAACGGAACTAAAGATGCTGCAACCAAAGTTAAATATGGCATCGCCAAATCCACCACTTCTGGCGGTTGTTTCATTACATACATTAACGGTTTTGCAAACATTACGGTTGCAAAAAGTGCCAGCCCTAAAACGATACATAAAAAAAGACCGTGTTTAAAAGATGATTTTCCTTTTTCGCGATTGCCTTCACCATCGGCTTCGGCTACTAAAGGCGTTATTGCCGTAGAAAAACCAATACCCAAGCTCATTGCCACAAACATAAAACTGTTTCCTAATGAAACCGCGGCAAGCTCTGCGCTCCCGAGCTGTCCCACCATAATATTATCTACCAAACCCACTACCTGATGCCCCAGCATTCCCAAAATTACGGGTGCTGCCAGTTTGGTATTATATTTAAATTCGCGTGTGTAATCTGAAAGAGCCAACTATAAAAAAATTTGCGCAAAGATAGTTGTTGCATTTTTTTAAAAGGCTTTTTATAAAAAAACTGTTACCTTAATCCTTCAAAATAAAAAGTGATGAAAAGTAACCAACAATTGGCAAGCCGATTTCGTGAAGTACTTCTTGATGGCACTTGGGTAGCTAATACCAATTATAAAGACCAATTAGAAAGTTTATCGTTACAAATAGCGCAAACAAAAGTGGGCAATGCAAACACTATTGCAGTATTGGCACAGCACATATATACTCACTCCATTTAGGTTTTCGGGAATCCAAGATTTCACTACCTAAAT
>CAZFUX010000143.1:0-6366 GCA_964522085.1 uncultured Aequorivita sp. | reverse complement strand
AGACGTAGTCAGCAGATTTACAGTCTGCCCTCGTTGGCCGCTTGAGTATCTCCCCGATTAAATTCAATATTTCAAATTTAATATTCAAGATTTTTGAAAAAATTCAATTTTAAATATTGAACCTTAAACTTTGAATCTCAAAAGAGCCGATGGAGGGACTCGAACCCACGACCTGCTGATTACAAATCAGCTGCTCTAGCCAGCTGAGCTACATCGGCTTTTTGATTCTTTTTTAGTGCTCTTTTTTAGCCATAAAAAAGTCCGCTATTTCTAACGGACTGCAAATGTAGAAAAATTATTTTTTCTACAAAACTTTTTTATAAAAAAACTACTATAAATATGCTTTTTCTTTTTGCTTTCTTTTTTTTAGTTGTCTTTCTAAAGTCCTTACAACGTCATCTATTGCTTCTTCAAATGTTCTGGCTTCCTTTTTTACCATAATATCATCTCCAGGAATACTTAGCAATACCTCTACTATTTTGTTTTCTTTTTCACTGGTTTTTTGGACTTTCAAAAAAACATCTGCAAAAACAATCTTATCATAAAACTGTTCTAGCCTTGATAGTTTTTTTTCAACAAATACCAATAGTTCATCTTTGGCTGCAAAGTTGGGTGTTTGTACGTTTACTTTCATACTTCTATTTTTAAAAATTAATAAGTAGTTCTATACCATACTTCTATTTTCAATATTTGTTAGTTGCGTGGATGGGAGTTTTTATATACCTCCTTCAGCTTTGCAATGCTATTCTGGGTGTAAACTTGTGTGGAAGCAAGACTAGAATGCCCCAATAACTCCTTAACCGAATTTATATCTGCGCCTTCATTTAAGAGATGCGTTGCAAAGGAATGCCGCAAAATATGAGGACTTTTCTTTACTTTTTCAGATGTTTTACTAAAGTATAAATTTATAATACGATAGACAAGAGTTTCATAAATTTTAACCCCTTTTTGGGTGAGAAACATATACTCTGCATCTTTAATAGATTCCAATTGATCCCGGAATAAAATATATTCATTTATAGTAATGATTACTGACGGCAATAAAGGAATGATGCGCTCCTTCTTTCTTTTACCCAAAACCTTGATGGTTTTTTTCGCGAACGAAATATCGTTTATCTTTATATTAATAAGCTCTGCCCGCCGTATTCCTGTGGAATAGAAAAGGGCTACGATTAACTGATCGCGATGGCCTTCAAAAGTATCTTCAGCTTGAAGCAACTCTATAACATTTACAATTTCTTTTTCTGAAAAGGGAACTTGAATTTTCTTTGAAGTTTTAAGCGCCTTGTGTTTTGCAAGTGGATTAACTTCAATTTGACTAGTTTTAAGGAGAAACTTATAATAGATTTTAAGTGAAGAAATTTTTCTATTTACCGTCCGGTTTGAAATACCTGAATCTACCAATGAAACTATCCAGCTCCTCACTATGGAATAGTTCACATTTACAATATTTTCATATTGATATTCTTCTGAAGCGAAGGTTTGAAATGTTTCAAGATCCTTCAAATAAGCAGTTACTGTGTGAGGTGAGTACTTTTTTTCTAACTGTAGATAGTCTGTGAAGATTTTTAATGGCATTATTCAGTTATCTATTATCTGTTTCTATACAAAATAACTCAATAACTCATTAATCTAATAACTTTAACCCATAAAAAAATCCGTTGGAAAAAATTCCAACGGATTTGTATGATTTAGCTTTAAAAAAATACTAAATATCTTCTTGATCTCTAAGACCTTGAATATATTGTGCTTTTTTAATTTTCGCTCTATTCTTAACAGATGGCTTTGAAAAAGCTTGTCTTGAACGCAACTGGCGCATTGTGCCTGTACGATCAAATTTACGCTTGAAACGTTTCAGCGCTCTGTCTATATTTTCTCCGTCTTTAACTGGTATAATTAACATAGTGTCATAACCTCCTCTCTTTTGGACGGCAAAGATAGAATTAATTTTGAATTCAAAATTCAAAATTCAAAATTTTTTGAAAAAATTATTCTTTAAACAATGTTGCTCGTTTTGAGAGGTCTAAAATTAGCTTTTCTTCTTCTTTACTCTCTAGCAATACGTTGTAGGTTTTCCAGAAGGACTCGTTGTATGGTTTGCTTAAAAATATGTCTGTAGACCAATCATTTTGTTGAAGTTCCTGTTGTATAAGCTCAGGGTCTTGAATAATGTCACTGAACAATATTTCTTGAATGGTGTAATAATATTGTTCGTCTTTATCGAAGCCCTCGGCTGCCTCGGTTTTTAATCTATCTGAAGATCTGTCGCCTGTGTTTACCAATTTTGGCGTTTCGTAATAAATGTAGTTAGGGTACATCTTGCCATCGTATTCAATATAAGTCATTACGAGTTTATGAATTGTCTGGGTGTCGAAAAGGCTTTTACTTCGCTTTTTCTGCACATCGGAAGCAGCTGTTAATTCATATTCTACTTTCTTTATGGCGTAATTGTCATAATAAATATAGATCCAACCTTTTGGTTCAAAACCTTCGTTGTAAATGTTTGGTGTATTCAAACCAACAAAATCAGCTCCTTTTGAAATTTTTATCTTGTAGATTTTCCTTCCGTTGTCTACCAAAATAGTATCTAAAGTAAACTGCTGTTTCTCCAACATATTTTTACCTAAAAGAGCACCTGTAACATTGCTGTTTCTTATTAAGTTCAATTTTCCTTTGAAAAGGTTTTCTAAACCATTTACACGGCTGTCATTCCATTTAATTGCATCTATTAATGCTGTAGTTTTTACAGAATTTCTATTGATGTTTCCAGCTTCAGAACCTATGCTTTTAAGATATGCCGAATAGGTGAAAAGGCTATCAACATCTCGTAAATCATAGCTTTTTCTATTTTCATCTACATTTATTTTTAAATTATTTTTTGCGCCCGAAGCGTAGCTGGAATCGCACAAAGTGATAGCGCTTTCAATAAGCCATTTGTATTCCTTTTTGTTGCGTTCTTTATGACGTAAAAATCCTTTTTGAAGATAAGACAGTTCGGGAAGGTTACTTGGTAACTTTTCGATAGCTTTTTGCACTATACCGTTTCCTGTTGTGGGGCGCGGGTCTGCAACTATCACAACTTCGTCTAATGAAGCTACGTCTTCTTCTAAAAATATATCTGTTCCGTTTTCAAATTCATTTATAACAACTTTGAAGCTTTTGTAACCGATGGAAGAAATAACCAAAGTATCATTTTGATGCTGTTGCGGCGCTTTTAAAACGAAATTACCGTCGGTGTTAGTTATAGACCCAATGGTTGTGTTTTGAATATAAACACTGGCACTTTCAATGGGTTGATAGGTTAAGAAATCTGCTACCTTTCCTTTTAGCTCGGTTTGGGCGAAAGTGGTTGCGCCTATAAAAAGAATTAATAAAGTGAATAAATATTTTTTGCTGAAGTATTTCATTTCTCGCAATTAGAGTTAAGATTTTATAAAAATTGAAAGGTGATATTAAGTAGCCGGTTTATAAGCAACTCCTTCAATAACCATCTTTGCGATAATCTCACGTAGAATCTCCGAAGTTCCACCGCCAATAGGACCTAGTCTGCTATCACGTAACAAACGTGCCAACGGATAATCTTCCATATATCCATAACCACCCAAGAACTGCAAACACCCTGTCATTACCTCATCAGCAACTTTGGTGGAAATTAATTTGCTCATAGTAGCTTCTTTCACCACATATTCGCCGTCATTTAAACGTTTTGCAGTTACGTAATTAAAGGTTTTGCAAACTTCAATTTCGCTAGCTAATTGTGCAACACGATGACGCAAGGCTTGAAATTTTGAAATACTCTTGCCAAATGCAAAACGATCTTTCATGTATTGAATGGTGTATTCCAACGCAAATTCACTACGAGCGTGTGCGTTAACACCCATTATAAGCCTTTCTAAAGCAAAATGTTGCATTATATATGGAAAACCAGCATTCTCCTCGCCCATTAAATTTGTTAGCGGTATTTCAACATTATCGAAAGCTATTTCGCCTGTGTCGCTTGCTCTCCAGCCAAGTTTATCTAACTTGGTTGCCGAAATACCTTTAGTATCGCGATCCATCACAAAAATACTGATGCCTTTATTGCCTAATTCAGGAGCTGTTTTTGCTGCTACAATTAAATAATCGCTGTAAATTCCGTTGGTTATAAATGTTTTAGAGCCGTTTAAAATGTAGCTATCTCCTTTTTTTACTGCCGTAGTGCGCATTCCTGAAACGTCGCTTCCGCCAAAAGGTTCTGTAATACAAAGGCAGCCTATCTTTTCGCCAGTAATACTTGGTGCTAGATATTTTTCTTTTTGTTCATGGTTTGCTTCTTTTTTAAGATGCGTCATTGCTAAATATGCGTGTGCCCACATTGCGGCAGCAAAACCGCCACTGTTTACTTTTTGAAGTTCTTCTAGAAAAATTACGGTATAAAAAAGGTCTAAATCCAAACCGCCATATTGCTCGGGTTGGCAGATACCGAAGTAGCCCATTTCTCCAAATTTTTCCCAAATGAAACGATCTATCGTTCCAGTTTTTTCCCACTTATCTATATGTGGAACTACTTCTTTTTGAAGAAAATCCTGAAAACTTTTTCTGAAAAAATCGTGTTCTTCTGTAAAATATAAATTCATTGTTATTATTTTTGTGTGGTTGTTATTTGAGGTTGTTTTTAGGTAGGTTTCGACTGCGCTCAACCTGACATTTGAGAAACATTTAATGATTACTCTGCGGACAAATATAACTGAATTAGGGTTAACTTGCCTTCAGTCATTCCTTCAATTTTTTCTAGTTCTTGAATGCTTGTTAATTTTTCACGAAGTTTTCTATATTCCCAAATTTTCTTCGCCAGTTCAAACGAGATGCTTGGAATTGTTGCAATATCTGACGCTGAAGCTTTATTTACATTTATTTTAGTTATCTCTTTTGGAGTTTTTACAGTGAAAACATTTAGTGTTCGTTGCACAACTTCAAGGTTTAAACCATAAACTGCATTTAGCTCTTTGTCGTTACTGAAACCATTTAATTTTTCGCGATAAGAAATTATTCTTTTGCTTAGTGCTTCGCCAATACCGCTTATTTGCTGTAGTTGTTCTTCGGTGGCTTTGTTTAAATCTATTTTTTGAGCGAATGGCTTTTCGGTGAATCCTTTTTCCTTTTTATAATCTTTGAAATCTGCTTTTGGTTTTGGGTTGGTTACCCATTCTGGGAATTTGAAATACGGACTCATCTCATTCAGCAAAGAATCTGAAACGCCTGTTACTTTTTTAAAATCGGCTGCGGAATTTATCCATTTATCTTCTTTTCTATATTGTAGCAACCTATCAATTTCTTCATTACTCATTCCTAAAGTATAGCCTTTGTAATCTGTGATGAAATTAGGATTGAAAGGATATTTTTTCGGTTTACGTTTTTCAATTGCTACCAAACGCAGCGAATCCAATTCTTTTTGAATGGAAATAATTTCAGCGGAAGAAGTATCCAGCGTATTTTCTTCTGAAAAATCCACAAACCAATACACACAAAGCAAGGAAACGATGAATAGCAACAAAAGTAAAATCCCACTTCGTTGTTGTTTAGAAAACGTGAAGTGGGATTTTAATTCCATTAGGTTTTAGTTTTATAGATGTTTGGACATATCTTCCAAACCATCGTCTATAGCGTCGTGTTTGGTTTTTATTGCTTTCATATAACGGTTCAGTTCTTTTCTTACTAACAGGAGTTAACAATACTACCCCAATAATGTTTGGAACTACCATTGCAAATATCATAGCATCCGAAAAGTTTATAATCGAGCCAAGGCTAATTACAGAACCTACCCAAATAAAGATACAAAATAACAGTTTATAAACAAGTTCGGTAACTTTTCCTCTTCCAAAAAAATACACCCAACCTTGCATACCGTAGTAAGACCAAGATATCATGGTTGAAAAAGCAAAAAGAATTACAGCAACTGTAAGTACAATTGAAAAGTGTGGTACACTATCAAAAGCTGTAGCGGTAAGCTCTACACCTTCCTTTACTTCTACTCCGTATTGAATAATATTATTATCGAAATTTGTAATAACAATAACCAAAGCAGTCATTGTACAAATAACTACAGTATCTATAAAAGGCTCTAAAAGTGCTACAATTCCTTCGGAAGCAGGATATTTGGTACGCACTGCCGAGTGAGCAATTGCTGCAGAACCAACACCAGCTTCGTTGGAAAATGCACCACGACGAATTCCTTGTATCATTACACCTACTAAACCACCTGCAATACCAAGTCCAGAAAAAGCACCTTCATAAATCAATGCAAAGGCATCGCCAATATGATGATAGTTAGCTATACTCACTCCATTTAGGTTTTCGGGAATCCAAGATTTCACCACCTAAATTAAC
>CAZFUX010000142.1:0-6393 GCA_964522085.1 uncultured Aequorivita sp. | reverse complement strand
ATTTTCAAATTATTAAACCCGATTTTTAGGGTTCCTATGTGTAGTGAGTATATCAGCTTTTTTATCAATTTTTAGCGGTCCCCAGATTAGTCACATAATCAATTGTTTAGGATTATTTTTATTAATCTATGTGATTTTTAAAATTTTTCAACAAAATAGTAAACATTACCTTCAAAAAGACAATCAACTTTTCATACTTATTCCTCTAATACTAGTTGAATTGTTATTTGCTTTTTTTCTAATAAATATCTGCTATGGTTACTCTAATAGCACATACACCTATTTTTTTGTTGTAAATTGACAATAGCTTAATAAGAATTAACTCCAGTAACATTTGTTAATTTTTATTTGACTCTAAGAAACAAACTAAAATCCTTGAAACCAATAACCCGCACCGTTTGGATTCTCTCACTCGTAAGCCTGTTTACAGACATGGCCAGCGAGATGCTTTATCCTATAATGCCCATTTATCTGCAAAGCATTGGATTTTCAATAGTATTGATTGGCGTTTTGGAGGGCTTAGTAGAAGCCGTTGCAGGATTGAGCAAGGGCTATTTCGGGCAGTTAAGCGATAGCAAAGCAAAACGTGCGCCTTTTGTACAACTTGGTTATGCGCTAAGTGCTATTTCAAAACCTATGATGGCGTTTTTTGTGTATCCGCTTTGGATTTTCTTTGCCAGAACAACAGATAGATTAGGAAAAGGAGTCCGAACAGGCGCACGAGACGCAATGCTTTCCGCAGAAACAACAAATGCTAACAAAGGAAAAGTATTCGGTTTTCATCGCTCTATGGATACTTTTGGGGCTGTCTTCGGTCCTGCGCTTGCTCTTATCTACTTATATTTTTATCCTGAAGATTACATCAATCTTTTTTACATCGCCTTTATTCCAGGCATGTTGGCTGTTGTTGCTTCTTTTCTTCTGAAAGACAAGAAAGTTGAAACTTCTTCAATTAAGAAAAAAATAGGATTCTTCTCCTTTATAAAATATTGGCAGAAAAGTTCTTCGGAATATAGAAAGGTGGTACTTGGTTTATTATGCTTCGCCCTCTTTAACAGCAGCGATGTTTTTCTACTTTTAAAAGCGAAAGATGCGGGATTGGACGATACTTGGGTTATCGGCATCTATATTTTTTACAACCTAATTTACGCACTAACAGCTTTCCCTTTAGGAATTTTGGCAGATAAAATAGGTCTGAAAAAAATGTTCCTCTTCGGATTAATAATCTTCAGCCTCGTTTACTTCGGAATGGGTTTAACAACAAATCTATATGCAATAATAGCGCTATTCTTTAGCTACGGAATATTCGCCGCCGCTACCGAAGGTATTTCTAAAGCATGGATTACCAACATTTCAAAAGATGAAAACACTGCCACCGCTGTGGGAACGTTTTCTGCTTTTCAAAGTATCGTAGCAATGGTTGCAAGCGTTGGAGCGGGATTATTATGGTTTTATTTTGGGGCTAATGTTACATTTCTAGTAACAGCCTCAGCAACTATCTTAGTTATTATTTACTTCTTAAGCAGAAATCTTTCCACAATTTAAAGCATTGAGCATTGACCGAAGCTGAAATGCCACAACATTTTCCAACGTAAAACTTTCAACTTATAACTTTCAACTTTAAAGTAAATAGTATCTTTGCCCTCTGTTAAGAATTTACACCTATGACAATTTCATTCAACTGGCTAAAAGAATTTATAAACCTTCCTTGGGATGCCGAAAAAACTGGCGATTTATTGACAGACCTTGGTCTTGAAGTAGAGGGAATTGAAGATTATTCTTCCGTAAAAGGTGGCTTGGAAGGCATAGTAGTAGGCCTCGTTTTGGAATGTGTACAACACACAAACGCAGACAGACTTAAAGTAACAAAAGTAGACGTAGGCACTGGCGAACCAATACAAATAGTGTGTGGCGCACCCAATGTTGCCGCAGGTCAAAAAGTACCAGTAGCTACCATTGGCACTACACTTTATGATGCCGACGGTAATCCTTGGAAAATAAAAAAAGGTAAAATTCGTGGTGAAGTAAGCGAAGGAATGATTTGCGCCGAAGATGAATTAGGCATAGGAGAATCGCATAACGGAATTATGGTTCTCGAAAATGATCTAATACCAGGAACCTCATTAGCCAAAGTTTTAGAAATTGAAAACGACAAAATTTTTGAAATAGGTCTGACTCCAAACCGTTCAGACGCAATGAGCCACTGGGGCGTTGCCCGCGATTTAAAAGCTGGATTTCTTCACAAAGGTATTTCTACCAAAGTGCACACTCCATCCTCCAGCAATTTCAGAATAGATAACCGTACACTAAAAATTGATGTTAAAGTAGAAGACAATATATTAGCACCGCGTTATTGTGGAATTACAATTAGCAATATAAAAGTTGAACCATCACCAGCTTGGATTCAAAATAGGTTAAAATCTATTGGACTTTCACCTATAAATAATATTGTAGATATAACCAATTATGTAATGCACGAACTTGGTCAGCCGTTACATGCTTTTGATGCCGCAAAGATTACTGGCAACACGGTTAATGTAAAAACATTGCCAGCTGGAACAAAATTCATAACACTCGATGGCATTGAGCGCAAACTTCACGGAGAAGACCTAATGATATGCGATGCGGAAAAACCAATGTGTATAGCAGGTGTTTTTGGCGGTATAAATAGCGGAGTAACAAAAGAAACCACAAGCGTCTTCTTGGAAAGTGCATACTTCAACCCTGTAAGCATTCGTAAAACTGCAAAACGTCACAATTTGAGCACAGACGCCTCCTTCCGTTTTGAAAGAGGAATAGATCCAAATATAGCAGACTATGCGCTTCGTTACGCTTCAATATTGATTTTACAAGTTGCAGGAGGACAAACCACAAGTGATCTAGAAGATATTTATCCGAAGAAAATTGAAGATCACCAAGTATTCCTCAATTTTGAAAAAGCTGATAAATTGATAGGCGAAGAAATTCCAAAGGAAACCATAAAAGATATTCTTACTTCCTTGGAGATGAAAATTAACAACATAACAGAAACTGGTATTGGGATGACCATTCCCGCATATCGAAACGATGTAACGCGAGAAGTAGATGTAATTGAAGAAATACTCAGAGTTTACGGATACAACAATGTGAAATTTGGGCAAAAATTGAATGCTTCCATTTCAACAATTTTACCAGGCGCAGATTATGCAGTTCAAAACAAAACTGCCTTACAATTAGCCGCTCTCGGTTTTAATGAAATGCTTAACAACTCGTTAACCGCTCCAAAATACAGTACATTCACAGAAACCACTAGAGAAAATTATAACGTTACCATGCTCAACCCATTGAGTCAAGATCTTTCTGTATTGCGACAGTCTATGTTGTTTTCTGGTTTGGAGGCTATTGAATACAACAGCAATCGAAAAAATAGCAATTTAAAGTTTTTTGAATTTGGAAAAACCTATCACAACTTTCCTGGTAACAGAACCGAAAACAAACACCTTTCATTATTTGTAACTGGTTTAAAAACCAAAGGGAATTGGATCACACTAGATACAAAAAGTAATTTTTTCTTCGGAAAAGGGAACGTTTCAGTGCTATTGGAACAATTAGGTCTTGATGATTATACTGAAGAAGCCATAGAAAACGATATTTATTCTGAAGGAATTGTTTTCAAAAGAAACAAAGAAACTATTGTTGAATTTGGGATTGTAAACAAGAAAATAGCAAAAGAACTGGATATTGATGCCGAGGTTTTTTACGCAGATTTTAATTGGGATACAGTACTGAAACAAATTTCTACAAAGAACTTCAAATTACAACCCATTGCAAAATTTCAAGCGGCACAGCGTGATTTTGCTTTGCTTTTATCCAATTCAGTAAAATTTGGAGCGCTTCAAAATGCTGCTTTTCAAACAGAAAAAAAGTTTTTGAAAGCGGTAACATTATTTGATGTTTACGAGGGTAAAAACCTTCCCGAAGGAAAGAAAAGTTATGCGTTAAGTTTCACAATTCAAGACGACGATAAAACGCTAACCGATAAGCAGATTGACAAAATAATGAACAAACTGCAACAAAAGTTTGAAACTAAATTTGGGGCGGTACTTCGATAGAAAAATAATACACAATAAAAAAACAGCGACCTTCTGAGTCGCTGTTTTCATTTATAATAAGTGCTTTAATTTATTTAGGCAAAACAATGCTATCAATAACGTGAATAACTCCGTTTGATTGGTTTACGTCTGCAATAATAACAGTTGCCATCCCTCCTTTTTCGTCCATTAGCATTACTTTTTCACCCTTCACCATTGCTGTTAAAGTTCCACCGCTTACGGTTTTATAAGTTGCTTTCCCATTTCCTTTCTTTATGTCCTTCATAATGGTTGCAGCATTATGCTTTCCTGCAATTACGTGATACGTTAAGATGGTTTGCAAAGTTTTTTTGTTTTCAGGTTTTAGTACCATTTCAACAGTTCCTTTTGGAAGTTTTTCAAAAGCGGCATTGGTTGGTGCAAAAACCGTAATGGTCCATCGCCTTGAATCGTCTCCACCAAATCCGCTGCTTTTACTAATGCCACAAGTGTAGTGTGCTCTTTTGAGTTTACTGCATTTTCAACAATGTTTTTAGTAGGATACATTTCGGTACCGCCAACCATTACTGTTTTTTCTTTCATATTGTTTTTCATCATCATTTTGTCTTGTGCAAAAATTGAAGAAGTTCCAGCCACTAGGGCGATTGAAAATAATGCTGCCGTAGTAAGTTTTGATTTCATAATATTTGTTTTTAGTTTTATGATTATGTGTATATAAACAAAAGTCTGGAAATTGCGGTTTTGCAATTTCCAGACTTTATGGTTTATTTAACTTTTATAAAACTATTCTTCCACTGCAGGAAAAACCAATCCACTCACTATATGAAAAAAACCATTTTTATGATAAAAATCTGATGCAACGATTGTAGCGGTTCTATTTTCAGAATCTACAAGTTGAAGTTTCCCATTGTTTTCTTGAATGCCTAATGCCTCACCGTTCAAGGTTCTAACATACGTTTTTCCATTGTTCTTCTTAATTTCATCCTTTAGGGAATTGCTATCTACTCTACCAGGAATTGTAAGATATTTCACCATTGCAGTCATCAGTGCGGTATTTCCTATAATAGAATCTCTACTCTTTTTTGGCAGTTGCAAAAAAGCGTCATCGGTAATAGCAAAAATGGTTATCATTTCTTTAGCTTCAAGGCTTGATTGAAGTTTACTATCCTTTAAAATTTTTGATAAAATAGCAAACTGTGGGGCTTCAGCTATATTTTCTGAAAATGTTTGGGTAGAGGTAAAATTGTTTCCATTCCATTCTTTGGTTATCTCTACATTTTCAGAAGAAATGTATTTTTGAGCAAAAGCGGGTGTTGAAAAACCAATTATAAAAAGAAAAATAAATATATTATTAAATCGCATAACATTTTTTTAAAGTTGTAAATATAACAAATACGAAGCCAATAATCTTTTAAACGGAAAAGCTCTGATATTATTTATTATTTCCTTCAATCTTTGTTAAATAGTTGTTTTGATGCTTTCAACTTCGTAAATTTAATATTCCAAAAACCTTTATTATATTTTCTAAAACCAATATCGAGAAACAATTGTTGAAATTCCGCTCTAAACGTATTGACAAACAGTGTATTATGGAAGAAGTACAGCGTATTTTTTCAGAAAATGAAAAACAACGTGATACAATTGTTTCAGCATTGACAGAGAAATCAGACGAAATTGAAAATCATTTTAATTTTGATTTGCTTGAAACCAAAAACATTTTTCATATTGAAGATATTAAGAAGCTTTGTGTTAATTATAGGCTACGGTTTATAGATTCGCACTATTTTAAAGGAGATTTTCCTGAAGAAGCCATTTCAGAAGTAAGAAGCCTTGAAGCAAAACATAAAATTGGGTTGAAAAACTTCAAAATTGTTGCCCCTGCAAAACTATTAAAGCTTGAAAATGCTGATGATCCCTTACTTCTTGCTCCAATGGGTAATGAGTATTTTTACTTAATAGATAAATGGGGAAATGATTTGCATCCTTTTAGGAAATTACTAATGTGGCCCTATAAAAATTTTGATAATTTGGTTTTTACAGTTGTTGCCTTAAGTATTTTGTTAACCGCAATCGCACCAATGAGCTTGCTAACCCCTAATTCTGGAATTGGTGAATATATATTTTTAGCCTTTTTCATTTTTATTGGTTTGGGAGGAATGGTGATTCTTTACGGTTTTTCAAAAGGAAAAAACTTCAATGGAGCCATTTGGGATAGTAAGTATTATAATGCGTGATTCTATAGTTAGTAAAATAAATTTTAAATAATTCAATCAATAGCGTCCTAAATAAATTTGGGGCACATAAAATCTAACCATTTTACTGG
>CAZFUX010000141.1:0-6442 GCA_964522085.1 uncultured Aequorivita sp. | reverse complement strand
GCTGTATCACATAGATGGAATTATCTTGGGGAACCTTACGGATAAGCATATTATTAATTGAATTTATGAAAATTCAAACTTAAGACGTATAGAATCACTTTTTAATAAAAGCGTATTTAATAAAACCCTCACGGATTTTCTATCCATTTTTTATTAGCTAGTTAGGCGCTTGATTTTAGGCAATAACTCGTAGTCGTATTTTAGGACGTGATACTTGAAGAACCATAGGATATGAATAAAAAAATAAGTTTGAAAGAAGCCATTTCTATTGGAATTGGCGGAATGGTAGGAGGTGGAATTTTTGCTGTACTCGGTCTTGCGGTATCACTTGCCAAAGGCGGAACACCAATAGCATTTTTATTCGCTGGTATTCTAGCATTAATAACTTCTTACAGTTATGTAAAGCTTTCAAAAAAATATCCTGACAGAGGTGGAACTGTTAAATTTGTTAACCAAGGTTTCGGAAAAACAGTCTTTAGTGGCGGCATTAATAACCTTTTGTGGATAAGTTATATTATTATGCTTTCACTTTATGCTTCGGCATTTGGATCTTACGCACCCAATTTATTGGAGTTAACGCACGACAAAACAATAGATTCACACATTTATGCCAGTGCAATAATCATTTTAGCTACTGCAATTAATTATTATAGTATTGCTGTAGTTGGCAAAATAGAATCGTATGCAGTAATTATCAAATTGGCAATACTGATTTCCTTTATTTTTATTGGTGCTTATGGTTTAATTGGAAACCCAAATGTAGCTCAATTAGCAGTTTCACAATGGGAAGAACCTATCAAGTTATTTGCGGGCGGCATGGTTATTTTTGTTGCTTATGAAGGCTTTGAACTTATTGCAAATGCAGCACCCGATATAATTAATCCTGAAAAAAATATTCCAAAAGCCTATTACTATTCTGTAATTTTCGTGATTATACTATATATTATTATTGCTTTTGTAACTATTGGCTCACTTCCCTTCCTGAAAATTGCAACTGCGCAAGATTATGTTTTGGCTGAAGCCGCAAAACCAATGTTAGGGAAAATTGGTTTTTCTGTAATTACAGTCGCTGCCTTAATATCAACTTTTTCTGCAATTAATGCGTCTTTATATGGAGGCAGTAAAGTAAATTATGAAATTGGAGAAGACGATGAACTTCCACGCCACTTTTTAACTAAACTTTGGAACCAGCCCGTAGGTTTAATGATTACAGCAGTTGCAACACTAATTTCAGTTAATCTACTTAAATTAGAAAGTATTTCAACTGCAGGTAGTATCGGTTTTTTACTTATTTTTGGCGTGGTTAATCTTATTGGATATCGATTATCCAAAGAAACCGGTAGTAACAAAATAATTCCGTTGGTAGGTTTCGTTTTATGTATGATTGCGACAGTAATTTTAATTAATCAACAATACACTTCAAATACTATTGGTGTTATAATTTCATTAGCCATTATTGGATTTTGTTTTTTAGCCGAGTGGATTTATAAAAAAACAGAAAAAAGATAAATGGACAATTTACTAACGTTTTCAATTACCGTATTCACAGGTTTTTTTGCAATTATGAATCCTATTTCCAATATGCCCATATTCCTGAGTTTAGTGGAAGGAGCTGATAAAGACACAAAACAAAGAATGAGTTTAAAAGCAGTAATAACTGCTTTTATTATAGTTAGCATATTTGTGATATTAGGGAGATTTATCTTCGAACTATTTGGAATAACAATACCAGCATTCAAAATAACAGGCGGTATTTTAATATTCTTTGTAGGTTTTGAAATGTTGCAGTCCAAAAAATCAAATATTAAGCACTTAAAGAGCATCAATATTGATGAAAACATTGCTATTTCACCGCTAGCAATACCTATTTTAGCTGGACCAGGAACTATTGTAACAGGCATGAATTTTGTCTCTAACGCAACATACGTGCATATAGGTTTGGTAATACTTATTTTCGGACTTATGTGCGTGTTAACCTATATAGCCTTTAGCTTAAGCGATCTAATTGCAAAAAAGATAGGTGACAATGTAATTTCTGTTATAGGAAAATTAATGGGGTTAATCATTGCTATTATCGGAACAAGTATGATCATAGAAGGAATCAAAATATCATTTGACTTGGTAAAATAAAAAACCCTGTGCGGAATAAAAATTGTGCCTAAAAAAGAACTAAGCTAAAAAAACACTTTCCTTCCTTAAGACGAATAATACTCATTGTTTGGTTTAAGCTTACTTACGAATCCCGAAGCTAAGACTCACGGATTTTTTATTTAATTTGTATTTGTATTTGTATTTGTATTTGTATTTGTAAAATTAGATACTTAAACACGTTACAAATCATATACAAAACCGCTAAAAATCCTTCCGCTTAGCAATCCTCCAAATAAAGAAAGTAGGTGTCAAGACCCAAAGTACTAATAGACCAGAGGACAATATCAATCCAAAATTAGTTCCAAAGAATTTTTGAAAAACCGCGCCGGTATAGCCTAAAAGTGCTGAAATATCAAGCTTTAAAAGAATCATTACACGCGACAGGTCTATAGGGTTCAGCATAGTAGCTAGTAACGAAAATTTATCTAAAGGATATTCTTCAAAATAAAGTAACGACATTAAAAAGATACCGTCATAAATAACCGCCATAAACAACCATAGTAGAATAGCGTACCCAAAACCTTTGATCCTATTTTCATTAGAAAGCGCGATTACAAAGGCCAAGGCGGTGAAAATAAAGGTTAGAAAGGCCCCAGTTACCAATAAGAGCGAAAAATCCCAGATAGCACTACTGTTGAAAACTCCATAAAAAATAAAAGGCAGACCCAAGCCAATAACCAAACTCATTGCAAGTGAAGTAGCAACCCCGAAGTATTGCCCTAGAAAGATAGAACTCCTTTTTACGGGTTGCGCTAACAGTAGTTCCGTAAATTCACGTGAATTGTAATAATACATCACTCCGAATATAGTCCCGATTAGCGGCACTAAAATAATGATTACGTTCATCAAGGTGATAACTGCTTTTGAGAGATCATTGTTTAAAAATAAAAGCACCACGCCAAGGAGCAAATAAAACAAGAAATAAACGTAGCTCCAACGGCTGCGTACTAAATCGTAAAAACTATATTTTAATATTTTAAGCATAACTTGAGGATAAAATGGAGGCTATTGCGTGTTCAAAATCGGGTTGATTCGTTTTCTTTTTCAGTTCTGGAATACTTCCCTTGAAATAGATTTTTCCTTCCAAAAGGAAAACAATCTCATCAGATATTTCTTCAACAAAACTCAAAATATGCGAAGTGATAAGGATGGTTTTTCCTTTTTCTTTTTCAGAATTAATCAGGTTTTTCAATCGCAAATGTGAAATGGGATCTAAGCCATTAGTCGGTTCGTCTAAAATTAACAGCGGACTGTCAAACATAAAGGCAAGCACTAAGTTTACTTTTTGTTTGGTTCCACCAGAAAGATTAGCCAGTTTTTTATTTAGAAAAGGTTGCAGCTTGAAAAGGGCAATCAATTCTTCATCCTTCGTAGCTTTAGAATCGCGCAAATCTTTAATCATTGCAATAAGTTCGCTCACTTTTAAGTTTCCAGGGAAATTTGCTATTTGCGGTAGGTAATCAATTTCGGTTCGGTATTTGAAATTGTTTTTCAGTGTTTTCCCGTTGATTAGAATTTGTCCCGAATCTTGCAAAACCATTCCTAAAATACACTTTATAAGCGTGGTTTTTCCTGAGCCATTAGGTCCAAGAATGGAAAATATACCGCCACGTTCTATAGTAAGATCAATGCCTTTAAGCACTTCGTTCTTTCCGAATTTTTTATATAAGTTTTTAACTTCTATCATGGTCTATGGGTTTCATTCGTGGGTTGTTATCCATTAAATCGTCTGGAGTGAATACTGGTGAAACTTTTTCTGAAAAATCTATAATATCTATAAATAGACTCCGCATTAAGATTATGGTTTCGGGCGTTCGGTTTACGATGTATGTAAAAAGCTTTACAGGACGATACGGCACATCGCCAATTCGGTTTTTATCTAAGTCGTAGCCGGTGTAATTACTCCAATAATTATTGTCAAATTTATTGCTATTTATCCGCCCGTTGTAGGAGATATCGAAGGAGTTATAGCGGAAATTATTATAAATAAACTGATTGTCATAACAGGCTCCTTTTACCTTTATAGCGTAGCCATTACTGGTAAAATCGTTATTGGAATATTCCAAACGATTGCTTCCTTCAACCGTAATACCCACTGTATTTTCTGAAAATATATTGTTTTGTATTTTAGAATCGTTTACTTCTTTTAACAGCAAACCGTAGGCTGCAGTTCCCCAGTTTTTTTTAATAACATTGCTTTTTAAATCCATAAATTTTGAAAACATTAAAGCAATTCCGGCGCCATTGGTTTCAAATACATTATTGATAACATTGTTGTTATTACTGAACATAAAATGAAGTCCATAACGCACATTGTTTTTACTAAAGTTATTCTTGATGGTTATGTTGTCAGAAAATTCAAGGTAAATACCATCGCGCACTTTCTGAACGTCGTTTCCTGTTATTTCCACATTTTTACAATACCATAAATGAATGGCATTGCCCGAATTAAATTCGGTTACGGCTTCTCCCCTAACTTTGTTGTTTAATACTTTTCCGTTGTTGGATTTTTGAAGATAAATTCCGAAGAAAAGTTTTTCGAGTTCTAAATTCTGAATTATAAATCCTTCACTTTTTACAACGCGTACGGCAGCATAATCTGTTGTATAGCTTACGCCAACGTTTATAATTTTAAAGCCATCGAGCGTAACATTATCTGCGCCAATGGTAATGATCTCTCCTTTTTCTTCTCCATTTATTGTAGGAAGATTTTTGCCTATTAGAGAAATACTTTTATCAATTTTTAAATTGGCTTCATAGTAAATTCCTTTTTTTACCAAAACAGTATCGCCTTCTGAAGCTAGATTAATCCCAGCTTGTATCGTTTTTACGGGACATGAGCTACAAACAGTAATGGTTTTTGACCACAGGTTTGTAATGGATAGTAAGGCAGTTAAAAAGAAAAGTATGTAGTGTTTGTTTTTCAAAATGAAAGAAATAGGAATATATTTTTTTGAGATAGGTTTTGAGAATTATAAGAAAGGCATCAAAACTTTTTGAGTATAAGCACCTAAAAATACTAAAGTTATCTTAATTTTAAATGTTCTTGAATTGTTGTCCAAGTATAAAGATTACCTGTAAACTTTTCTTGCGCTTTCGCTCCGGAATCTGCGTTTAAAAAAGCGGAAAGGTTTGCTCCCATTGGGCTTTGTAACTTCTCACTAACTAAATAAGAAGCTTTGGTAGCGTCCATCAATTCTCCTGGTTTGTTAAAATCTGAAACTAAATAATACGCCATTTCTGTACTCTTAAATTCATCTTGCAATGAATGAATCATACATTCAACAGCGTCATACTTAAAAGCTTTACCCTTTGCCGTTACTAATTGCGAGGCGTGTTGCTTGTCTACAATAGTCATATTACAAAAGTGGCAAGCATCAGAACCATACGCTATGGGCTGAGGACTTACATTACAGGCTGCAAACAAAACTGAAATAAGTAATAGTTGTATAATTTTCACGATTATAAAAGTTTTTAGGTTTAGCCTTTCCAGGTTTATTACTTGGGAATTTACCCTTTCCGTCCCCGATGAAAAATCGGAGCCACCTTCCCCTGAAAAAGAGGAAGAAGCTCCAGATATATTATTATTTAATTTTATATTCTTTTTTACCAACAAAGAAGGCTACAACGGTAAGCATCATTCCGGTAAATATCATATATGCACCAGTTCCTGGCCAAGAATCTACATCGAAATTAAGCATTTTTTGATACCCTAAAAGCGGTGGTTTATAACTCATTGGAGTTCCATCTGGATTGAGCAATTTCATAATAGCTTTTGGATCTAAATCGGTTCCGTATTCTATAAGCCATTGGTTGAAATCGTACATTCCTAAAATTCCAAGTATGGACATTACGATGAACCATCCGAGAAACCATTTGTAACTTATTTTTCCGAAGAAACCAAATAAACCAACGATTACTCCAAGAGCTACCATTAAGCCGATTACTTTCGGAAATACATTAAACTCCCACATATCTTCAGCTTTCGGAATGGTTTTCATCCCAATATAGTGATTTAGGCCATCAATATTTTGAATATCAAATTCTTCTACACCTTGTATTCCTTGAATATAAATATCCATACCAAGTGGGTCTGGGTACTGAGGCGCGCCCAGCATAATATTCCACAATGGGAATTTAAAAAGCCCCAATAACAGCAAGGAGCCAATTATCATTATTATTCCTGCTTTTTTCATTTTATATGAGGTTTGAGACTTGAGATACTAGAAATATATGTTTAAGTGTTAAGTTTCACAAGGTTGTTGTGTTAAGTTGACAACTTGTTTACCTT
>CAZFUX010000140.1:0-6472 GCA_964522085.1 uncultured Aequorivita sp. | reverse complement strand
AAGATACGAAATTTACAAGAAATCGACTAGCCCGTGCAACGGTCTTAAAATTTCAATAATTGGTACCAAACCCGGAATTGAATATATTGAAACTGTTTTTCCTGCAAACACACATCTTTGGATTGCGGCAGTGGACGACGAACTAAATAGCCGCGGTTATATTGTACCTGGTCTTGGTGATGCAGGTGATTTTTGCTTTGGTCAAAAACTTTGATTATTTAAAATCTTCGATGTTATCGCTTAGATCAAAAATATTTTTGATGTTCAATTCTCTTTCAAGGATACTCGCTCCAGCTGCGCTACGGTAACCACCTGCACAATGCACAACAATGGGTTTGTTGGTAGGTATTTCATTAGCTTTTTCACGTAACTGATGTAATGGAATAGCAATTGACTTCTCGAAAAATTTACCTTCTAAAACTTCACTGTCATTTCGAATATCGACAATAGTGTAGTTGTCTTTATTATTTTTGAAATCGTCTAGGTTAAAATCAATCGATTTTTCTAGGCCATTATTATTCAAAGTAAATACAGATATTACATTCGCATCATACCCGATTTTTGCAGTACGCTGAAGTATTTTCTCAGCATTTTCAATAGAATCTACCACCAAGTGAAATTTTTCATCTGGCCGAATAATTGATCCTAACCAAGTTTCAAACTTAGCTGTATCAGAAATCGCCATAATGTTTATGCTTCCTGACAGATGATGCTTTTTAAAATCGCTTTCATCTCTAATATCAACTATCAAGGCATCATTCTTTATCGAATTGGTGGTCAACTTAAAATCAATTTCACCTAACGAAGAACGCAAATTATGTGCACCGTTTTTATTTATTTCCACATTGTATCCAAAGTAATGCGGAATAAAAGGTTGGGCGTCTAACAAGTGGTTTACAAACTGTTCTTCCGTTTGTTTTTTAAATGCCCAATTGCCAACGCGCTCATTGCCGAGCGTGCTTGATGACGCGTCTTCACTCATTCCTTTTCCACAGAGGGAACCGGCTCCGTGTGCTGGATAAACGTATGCGTTGTCTGGAAAATCGGTATATTTATTTTGAATGCTATGAAACATCATTTTTGCCAATTCTTCACGTTTGGCTTTTACGTGACCTGCTTTTTCACGTAAATCTGGACGACCTACATCGCCTACAAAAAGTGTATCGCCTGTAAAAAGAGCGGTTTTGCTTTCTTCTTTAGCAACAATAGTAACACTGTCTGGCGAATGTCCTGGTGTGTTGATTGCTTTAAATATGGTGTTTCCCATAGTAACCTCATCTCCATCATCAAAAGATACGTGCGGATAATCTGCGCCCGTTTTTTCGCTGCAATATAATTTTGCTCCTGTTTCATTATGTATTTGAAGGTGAGAGCTCACAAAATCTGCGTGCGGATGTGTTTCAAAAACGGCAACTATTTGGGCATCGTTTTCTTCAGCATATTTATAATATTGCAACGGATTTCTTTCTGGGTCTATTAAAGCCATTTTACCATCGCTGATGATAGCATAAGAATAATGTGAAAGAGGCTTATATTCAAACTGTTTAATTTTCATAATCTGAAATTCTTTGGTTTTAAAAATAATTAAAATTAGTCTTGAATTATAAAAAACTCAATACTAATTTATAGGTGCACTTAGATATTTTTCTTTGCTAAATACCAAGTCACTTTTTCAACAGAATCGTCGGCTAACCTAGCATTAAGTTCGTCTAAAGTTTTTGGAGGACCTACAATTACTTTATCTCCTTTTTTCCAATCTAAAGGCATAGAAACTTTATATTCATCTGAAATTTGAAGGGCTTCCAAAGCACGTAGAATTTCATTCATATTCCGCCCTACATTTAATGGATAATACATAATTAAACGTATTTTTTTGCTTGGATCTATAAAGAATACGGCACGCACTGCGGCAGTTTCACTTTCATTAGGTTGGAGCATTCCGTATAGTTTAGATACTTTCATATCTATATCTGCTATAATCGGAAAATCGAAGTAAACACCCGTGTTTTCTCTTACATTTTGAACCCAGCCTAAATGTGCGTGAATGCTATCTATACTTAAGCCTAAAAGTTCCGTGTTAAGCACATCAAACTCTCCTTTCCTAGTTGCAAAACCACTCATCTCAGTGGTGCAAACAGGTGTGAAATCGGCTGGATGCGAAAACATCACAACCCATTTATCTTTGGCAAAGTCTGAGAACTTTATATTTCCCTTTGTTGTAACGGCTTCAAAATCTGGAGCCTTATCTCCAATTCTTAGCATTGAATTTACTTGTTGTAATTCTAAATTTGCTTCCATTGTAATTATTTTTTATTATTGTTTTTTTATCTTCATTAAAGATAAACTATTATAGTTTCAAGTACAGTAACAGAAGTTACATAGCACAGAAGGTTATTGGTTTTTTCAGCAATTGGTTGTTGAGGAGTAACTAATTTTTATACTAGTATCCAAAAAAAATCTATTGCTTAAAATTACTATTTAGACATCTTTCCGGTGGCACAGCTTACAAATGATTTTGCTTTTGATGTGAAAGAATTTGAATCTTCTACAGAGGGATACCCTAAACTTTTCAGCTTTTCTTTAACCTTTTGAGCATCTTCAGCATCTATAGAATTAAAAGTAACAATACTTTCGGTTACATCTACTTCTACTTTAGAAATATTTGTAATAGTAGCTATATTATTAGTTATGGTGTTTGCGCAACCACCACATTTTAAGTTTTGTACTATTATTGAGGTTTTCATTTTATTATTAAAAGTTTAATCATTAATTTTCATTGAATATGTTGTTGATGAGCTACACCTCCGTTTTTACTATAAATTCCATATAGAAAATAAATATAGCCATTACAAAAATAAAGTACCCAAACGCTTTTTTCAATTTTTTACCGTCTATAAAATTACTTAAATAACTACCAATAAAAATACCAACTAAAGACAAGCTAGTAAATATCATTAAGAAAGGCCAATCGATTGTCATTGTTAAAAAATCGCCTAAAAAGAAACCGAGCAACGACTTAAATGCAATAATTATTAAAGATGTACCTACTGCAACTTTCATCTCTACATTTGCTAATATTACAAGTGCAGGAATTATTAAAAATCCACCACCAGCTCCTATTAAACCTGTAATACCTCCAACTACAAGTCCTTCTATTAAAATTAAAGGGTAATTGTATTTGACTATTTGGTTTTTATTTATTGGTTCTTTATTAGGTTTCAGCATAGAGAAAGCTGCAGGAATCATTAACAAAGCAAAAAGACCGAACATTCCCATTCTTCTTGTAAGTTCAAAATCTCCTATAGAAAATAATACATCGGGTAATATTGGGATTACGAAATATCTAACTAATGTAACGCCTATAATTGCAGGAACTCCAAATACAATAGATGTTTTCCAATCTACATAGCCTTTAAGATGTTGTTTTAAACCTCCAACTAAAGCACAAGAACCTACAATAAATAAGGAATACGCTGTTGCCGCTTTTTCATCAATTGAAAATAAATATGCTAAAACAGGAACAGCCAGTATTGAGCCACCACCACCAATTATACCTAATGAAATACCAATTGCTAATGCACTTATATAACCGAAAATTTCTATTAATGCCATACTCTATAATTTATAAATCAAAAGTAGTTGGTTTAAACAAGGATTTCAGTAACATTGGTTGCATTCTATTTATCGTTTTGTAAAATAAAAAACAATTCAGTACCAGCACGCTCTGGAATTGAGTTGTAGGTTGTTTCCATTAAAATTATTTCTAATTTTTCTTTAAAGAGTGAAAGATATTCCTCTTTATTTCCGCCAAAAGGTGGTGTATCATTATGTAAAGGAATCTTGAATAGAAGCCCCACCAGTTTACCTTTTGGATTAAGTAATTGACTCATTTTACTGATATATTTTTCACGAAGGGATGGTTCTATGGCACAAAAAAATGTCTGTTCTAAAATAAGATCGAAGGTTTCTTTCAAATCAAAAAAATCTAAATGCAAAAGATTTTCTTTTGGAAATAATGGCACACGAATAGACAAATTTTTTAAAGGAATAGACGAAAGATCTACAACAAAAACATTATTGAATCCTTTCTTTAAAAGGTATTCTGCTTCGTAAGAATTACCTCCTCCAGGAATCAGTATTTTTATATTTTTATCTGTAAGTTGATCTATATATTCCTTTAGTGGTGTAGAAACATAGCCTATATCCCAACCTGTTTCGCCACTTAAATATTTGTGGTTCCAAAAAGTTTCGAAAAAATTCATAAGATTAGTTTTCAAATTTAATACTCCAAATTCCGCGTACTTCATTTTCGTCATAACCAATAGCCACGTCTGTTGGATAAAGCTCTTTAATTTTTTGAAGCGTAAGGGGTTCCAATTCTTTTCCGGGTGTGCCATGGCATTTTAAGCACATTGAGTTTGTTGTTATTGGATAATAAAACTGAACCTCCTTATCCATTGTGGTAACTATTGGATTTACTTCTTCCCCATTAGCGACTTCACTTTTAAAAGTATTAATATATCCCAGCTCGGTTGCATTTGCTTTGTTAACAGGGTTTCTTGGCCTATCTGTAACCCTTTTTATATGTGCTTTATGAACCGTAGCCATACTATCTGTGATGGGCATAGCTTTTATATTGCAAAAATCGAGTGCTGCTATGACACCGTTTTTTTGAATTTGACCCATCAAATTTTTACCTAATTCGGCTTTGGTGCTTTGGGCCATTTCCATTCCTAGCACTTCATTAGAAAGTTGTGAATTCTGAACTTGGTTTTTGCCCATTCCTTTGCCCATCCCATTTTTATCTTTCATTTTTGGACGATTGCCATGCATTTTTTTGTAATGTTCTTCAAACCAAACAGGTTCTTCAAGTTCATTATCGAACATATAATCGGCAATTTCCTGAATTGTTTTCTCTGGGAAAAATTGATAGGGCATCAATCCAAATTTCTTTACTACGCCAGGCATTTTTGATTTTTCTTCTGAAGGTTTTTTAGACCATTCAACCATCGTATTTATAAATTCTTCTTTGGAAGTGTCTTCAGAAATATAATGCATTTTTACAGCTATCATTGGTGGAGCCATCATTCTTTCTTCTGAAGTTTTTGGATTGTGGCAAACGTAATAGTTGTTTTCCATCAATTTCTTACCTGGATGCTCCTGAATGATTTGAGTACTGATGGTTTCACCATTTTCAGAAATGGCTAAATATTCACTAGTATTTTTGTTATTGCAGGCTGACACTAATAGTACGAAAAAAAAAGATGCTAAAACTTTCATAGACTGAGATTTAGTGTTTTAATAGTTCAAAATTAACATTAAACCGTAGGCTTTAAGGTAACAAATGTTACATTATTGAATCTATAAGAAAGATTACAAACGTATTGCTACAAGGAGATTATTTTAATACTATTTCTATAAAGTTCAATTTTCCCTAGTGATTCTAACTTTTTAAGCAAACGTGATACTACAACGCGCGATGTATGAAGCTCGTAAGCAATTTCTTGGTGTGTGGAATTAATAGTTGAATCATTTGTTACTTTTTGCTTGTTTTGCAGATATTGAACCAAGCGTTCATCCATATTTAAAAAAGCGATGCTGTCTATAGTTTCAAGCATTTCGCTTAGCCGTTTATGATAACTTTGGAACACAAAATTACGCCAGCTTTTATACTTACCTGTCCACTCTTCCATTTTTTGAATTGGAATCATAATTAAAGTAGTGTCGAGTTCGGCGATTGCCCTTATTTCACTCTTTTTTTGTCCTAAACAGCAGGTTAATGTCATTGCACAAGTATCGCCACGTTCTAAAAAATAAAGTAGAAGCTCATCGCCATTTTCATCTTCTCTTAAAATTTTAATAGCACCAGATGTAAGCAATGGCATAGAACGAACATAATCACCAATCTCTATAAGTTTTTCACCTTCTTTTACTTCTCTTACCGTTCCTACTTGGTTGATTTCCTCGATTAATTCATCTTCAAAAATATATGTGAAATTTTCTTTTAAATAGTTGAGCATGCAGTATTTTTTTGTTGATTTTTAATTATCGAAAATACCACATTTAAATCAGTTTTCCTTGACTTCTATTATTTCCTTCAACTCATTTTTTTTAGCATTACCTAAAAAAATAATTTATAGTATAAGTGACCAATATCATATCTTTATTTCAATTTCTTTGATATACTCACTCCATTAAGTTGAGAGTGCTCACTTGGTTGTCTTTAGATGATATTACAGAAGCTGTTAATCCATTAGAACCTGAGAAGATAAGAAGTGCTATTTACAGAACATTTGTTCGAGAAGGTATTAATAAAGTGCCTGAAAAAGAGAAGGAAAAGGCTAAAAAATTTAAAGAGTATGATCCTGGATTTCTTCATCTTGATGTTACTTATTTGCCTAAAATAAATGGAATAAAATACTATCTATTTGTTGCCATTGATAGAGCTACAAGAACTTTGTACTTTAAAATA
>CAZFUX010000139.1:0-6617 GCA_964522085.1 uncultured Aequorivita sp. | reverse complement strand
ATATCGAAACTATTTTATGTAATTTTCGAGCTGCAAAAAATAAAAATGACCAACCTGAGACCACTACTTATACTATTGCTCATTCCACTGCTTGGAAATGAAGTTTTTTCTCAAAATAAAATATACGAAACCTACGACGATATTGTAGGCTTGGATAATACAGGTCTTTATAATGGAACTGAATTTACCGATGTGTTTCTAAACACAGACGGAACTTACAGATATTTCAATGGGTTTGATTATGTAAAAGGGGCTGTGACCTATAATAATCAATATTATTCAAATGTATTTTTAAAATATGATCTTCTAGAAGACAATTTACTAACTCGTTCCGACGATAATTTGAGTGTTTTTAACGTGAAATTGATTCCAGATTTTATAGAATCTTTTTCAATTTATAACCGCAACTTCGTAAGGTTAACTAATACAAATTTAGGGGTTTCTGGCAATGAATTTTTTGAAGCTTCGTATATAGGTAACGATTTACAACTTTACATAAAGCATTCTAAAAAGAAAAGAGATAGAGCCCTAAAAACAGGAATTCAATATAGATTTTCTGAAGTCAAAACATATGTATTAAAGAGTGGCGAAAATTATGCTATTATAAATTTGGCTAAAGATTTAAAAAAGATTCTCCCTGAAAAAGAGGATGCTATAAAAGAATTTTATAAAACATATAAAACGCTTTACAAAACAAATCCGGATAGTTTTATGACGAAACTTATAAAAAACATGGAAACAACAAACCAATAATTTTGAAATAAACTTTTCATGCAAAATAAATTTTTTGTACTAATTATATCTTTATTGATTTCACTAGGAATGTTTGCGCAAACTGAGAAAAACATTACCGTATCATTCAATAACACCTCTTTAAAGGAAGCAGTTTTAAAAGTAGAAACACTTTCAAAAAGCACATTTTATTTTGATGAAAATTGGTTAAAAGGTCATTTCGTAACCAAAAATTTTGAAAATGAATCGCTTCGAAAAGTTTTAGATGGACTTTTCAGCAATACAAACATAAACTATGTTTTTAAAGACGGAAGCGTTATTTTACTCAACAACACTTATGTTTATACAGAGTTACCCACGGATTATTTTAACGAAGCAAAGCCCGAAGCAAAGCCCGACGAAAAGATAATTCAGGATAATAACAATGCGCCAATTTTTCAAGAAGAATATGCTGCACAACAAACCGTACGGACTAGAAACTTGGTGACAATTGGGAAGCAAAGACCCAATGCCGCCAATAAAACGTACACGCTTTCAGGCGTTTTTAAAAATTCTAAAACGGGTGAACCGCTTCAAAATCTTTCTATTTCAACTACAGATAGAATAAAATATGCTGTAACAGATTCTGACGGGCGTTTCAGTATTCGTCTGCCATATGGGTTGAACAAATTAGAAACCAATCTTTTGGGATTTGAAAAAATTAGGCAAGATGTAGTTATGTATGGTGATGGAATGCTAAATCTAGAATTACGCGAAAACACCGAATCGTTGGAAGAAGTAGTTGTAAAATCTAAGAAAGACGCAAATGTGCGGGATGCTGTGGTTGGTGTTACCAATATAGATATTGAATCTATTAAAACAATTCCATTGGTATTAGGTGAGCGTGATATTCTGAAAGTTGCTACTACATTGCCTGGCATAAAAACAACTGGCGAAGGTTCAAGCGGTTTTAACGTGCGTGGCGGGCGCGCAGACCAAAACCTTATTTTGTTGGATGATGCCGTTCTTTACAATCCGTCACACTTTTTGGGTTTCTTTTCAGCTGTAAACCCTTTTACTACGGGTAGTTTAGAAATTTATAAAGCAAGTATCCCTGCTGAATACGGCGGAAGACTTTCTTCAGTTTTTGATATTGAAACCAAATCTGGCGATATGGAAAAGTTTAAAGGTGAAGGTTCTGTAGGCCCAATAACCGCAAATTTGGCTGTAGAACTTCCTGTAGTAAAAGGAAAAGCTTCTTTAATTACGGGCTTTCGCGCTACTTATTCCGACTGGATTTTAAGAAGCCTTGATGAAGAAGAGCTTAAAAATAGTCAAGCTTCATTTTATGACGGTATTATAAAATACAAACATAACATAGACGATAAAAATAATATTCAAGGCACATTTTACTTCAGTAAAGATCGTTTCAGCATAACTTCCGATTCTATTTTTGATTATAGCAACCGCTTAATCTCTTTGAAATACGGGCACAATTTCAATGAAAAGAGTAGGGCAGAACTCATTTTAGTAACTAGCCAATACAAATACGGAATAAACTACGAAGCCGATGCCAATGAAGATTTCGATTTTGGTTACGAGCTAAATGAATATCAAGCAAAACTCAACTTTAATTATAAACTGAGCAACAAACACAGGTTGAGTTATGGGCTTAGCAGCAAACTTTATTCTATAGACCCTGGAAACATTGACCCTATTGGTGATACTAGCGATGTGCTTTCAAAATCTATTGACCGTGAAAAAGGGTTAGAATCTGCCGTATATCTTGCAGATTTGTTTGAAGTTAGCGATAAACTTCTGCTCGATTTGGGCGTGCGCTATTCATTTTATTCAGCATTAGGCCCTGCAATCCAAAATGTATATGAAGAAGGCGTTCCTAAAAGTGAAAGTTCTATATTAGAAGTGAAAGAGTATGGAAATAATGAATCCATAAAAACTTATAGCGGTCCAGAATACAGGATTTCGGCACGTTATTTATTAGGAAACGATTTTTCGGTAAAAGGAGGTTTTAACAGAACTATTCAGTATTTACACCTTCTTTCTACAAATACAACGCAATCGCCAACAGATATTTGGAAGCTTTCAGACTTAAATATTGCACCCCAAAAAGCCAATCAATACAGTTTAGGTTTCTTTAAAAATCTTCCAGGGAAAGATATAGAGTTCAGTCTTGAAGGTTATTACAAAACAATGGAGGATTTGTTAGATTATAAAATTGGTGCGCAACTAATTTTAAATGATGACTTAGAAACTGAACTATTGCAAGGTGAAGGAAAAGCTTATGGAGTAGAATTTCTTATAAAAAAGAATAGTGGTAGATTTAACGGCTATATAGGTTATAGTTACTCTCGGGCTCAAATAAAACTAGATAGCCAGATTATGCAGGAACGCGTAAATAATGGCGAATTTTATGATGCTAATTATGATAAACCACACGATTTTTCAGTAGTTGCAAATTATAAATTAACCAAACGTTTCAGTTTTTCGGGGAATTTCACCTATCAAACCGGTCGACCAATTACCTACCCAATAGGTCGTTATATTTTTGCCGGAGAAGAGCAGGTACTTTATAGTGATAGAAATCAATTCAGAATTCCAGATTATTACAGGCTTGATTTAGGGATTAATATTGAAGGAAACCACAAGCTCAATAAGTTGGCGCATAGTTTTATAAATATTTCGGTTTACAACGTTCTAGGTAGAAATAACCCATATTCAGTATTTTTTGTAAATGAAGAAGGACAGATAAAAGCTTATAAAACTTCCATATTTTCAGTGCCTGTACCGACGATAACGTATAATTTTAAGTTTTAGGAATGATGAAGAAAAGAATATTATATATAGTGCTTTTAGTTATTTTGATATTTCAATATAGCTGTACAGAAGCTTATGAAATAGAAAGCGTAAGCTACGAAAACGTTTTAGTAGTAGAGAGTACTATTACTGACGAATTAAAAAACCAAGTTGTAAAACTAAGCCGAACGTCACAACTTGATAGTTTGGGAATTTTAACCGAAAATAATGCCACTGTAACCGTTTTGAGTACTAATGGAGATAGTTTTGGTTTTTCACAGGATAGTGAAACAGGTTTCTATTTTTCCAATCAAACTTTCCGTGCTCAGCCTAATGTTTCCTATACTTTAAATATTAGCACTCAAGATGGAAAGCGTTATACGTCTTCTGCAGTAAGTTTACCACCAACTATAGCGATGGACGATGTTTATGCCGAACGAATTGTTAGTCCAACGGATGATAAGGATGGCGTTCAGGTTTTTGTAAATACAGAAGATCCAACAGGTAACGCAAAATATTTTAGGTATGAATATGAAGAAACCTATAAGGTTGTGGCTCCATACCCATCTCGATTTATAACTGAAATTGTAAATTATAATCCTTCCAACGGATCCTATCAAGTAATCCTTACACAAAGAGAGCCTGAAGAAATTTGCTATTCTACAGAGTATTCAACGGGTATTATACAAATAACAACTACAGAACTTAATGAAAACAGAGTTTTCCGTTTTCCAGTTAAGTATCTATCGAAACTAGATGCAAAAATTCAAACACGTTATAGTGTTTTGGTAAAGCAATATGTGCAAAGTGTAGAGGCTTATACATTTTATAAAATTGTTAAAGAGCTGGGCAGTGTAGAGAGTTTACTCTCTCAAGGACAGCCAGGCTATGTGGTTGGAAATGTAAATTCTGAAGCCAATCAAAATGAAAAGGTGCTTGGTTTTTTTGAAACTTCTTCAATGACTTCAAAAAGAATTTATTTTAATTATGAAGATTTTGGGTTGTCGAAACCACCATATTTCATTGACTGCGAAGTTTTGTTATTAGATTATAATGATAACACCACTTTAGATAATGATCTAGATGAACGTGAGACTTTCTATACATACGTTACCTATTATAATTATCAAGTTTTAAGCCTAGGTCAAGGAACTGTATATAGAATTGTGCAACCAGAGTGTAGTGTATGCACCTCTTTTTCATCAAATATAAAACCTGCCTTTTGGGTAGATTGATTATGACAAAAAAACTTTTATTTATACTATTTATTTCGTTCGGTTTTGTTGCTAAGGCACAAATACCCCCGCAAGATATTTCGGCACCTATAAGTGTGTTTCCAAACGAAAAAGTTTCACTTTCTATTAATTCAAGTTTTTTGCTAGCGGGAGAATTATTACAATACAAAACTTACAATCTTGATGCAGCAAATAAAGGTAGTAAACTTAGCAAAATAGTATATGTTTCATTGCGTAATGAAAATGATTCGGTAGTCTTTAGCCATAAATTGAAAGTAGAAAATAGTATTGCAAATGCCGATTTTTTTATTCCTTCCACTTTAAAAACGGGTATATATAGATTGATAGGTTATACCAACTTTTCGAGAAACAATAAACAGGATAGCTTTTTTCAAAAGAATATTTATATCGTAAATACATTTGTAAAAACGAATGAAGTACCTAAAGCTACAGAAACTGTTGAAGTTAATTTTAAAACCATAAAACCTTCAATAATTTCTGAAAAGAAAAATAATGAAGATCAGATTAAAATAACTTCAAATAAAACAAATTACGGCTTTCGTGAAAAAGTAATGTTGAATATTGAAGATACCTTTGGAAAGGTTAGTGACAACTTTACACTTTCAGTAAGAAAAATGGATCCTATTGAAATTTCTGGTACTATTTCAGATAATGCTTCAGCAATTTCTAATGGGTTATTTTATATTCCAGAATTACGAGGCGAGTTAATATCGGGCGTTGTACTTTCTAATGGCGATGGGGTGTCAGCGGCTAATAAAACCGTTTCGCTTACTATTTCTGGAAAAAATTTTATATTCAAAATAGCCAAAACAAATGCCAATGGCAGATTTTTCTTTTCAGTAACTGAAGGATATAATACTGAAAAAAGTATTATTCAATTAAACGAGCCTTCTGAAGAAACTTCACGATACGCTATAATTATGGATTCTAAATATTTTCCTATAGGTAAAACAATTTCCTCTAACCTGAAATTGAATTCAAATATAAAAGATTGGCTTCAAGAAAGAGGTTTACAATTGCAAGTAGAGAATGCTTATTTTGATGTAAAAAAAGATAGTATTTTAAATAATAAGGTTAATCCTACCTTTTACAATAATTTAGGCACAGTCTTTCTGTTGGATGATTACACTCGATTTCCTACAGTAAAAGAAACTTTTGTTGAAGTTGTAACATTAGCTGCTGTTCGTGGGTCTGGCACTAACAGTAAGTTTATAGTAAACAATGAATACGATCCTAATAAAATTGCAAAGTTTAATGACATTCCTCCTTTAGTACTTATGGATGGCATTCAAATTATAAACAATGAAGACCTTATAAACTATAATGCACGCGAAATAGAAAGTATTCGTGTAGTTGCGCAACCCTATCGTTACGGTTCAAAAATATACAGTGGTATCATTGCAGTAGAAACTAAAAAAGGAAATTTTACACCAGCTGCATCAAATAGTTATGTTGAGACAATAAATTTACGGTCTACAGTAAAACAGAAAGATTACTATAACACCAACTATTCTGAAAAATCTTCACTTTCAAGAATTCCAGATTATAGAGTGCAATTGTTTTGGCAACCCAATATTTTACTTTCAAGTAAAAGCTTTAAAACCTCTTTTTTTACTTCAGATGTTAGAGGTACGTATAAAATACATTTAGAGGGTTTTACCGATCAAGGTAGCTTTATATCGGTTGAAGAGTACTTTAATGTTAGTGAAAAACAATAATTCGTACAAAAAACATTAAATATAACTAAAAAAAGATTTTATATTATGCTTCACTGGAAAGCCATATATACTCACTACACATAGGAACCCTAAAAATCGGGTTTAATAATTTGAAAAT
>CAZFUX010000138.1:0-6618 GCA_964522085.1 uncultured Aequorivita sp. | reverse complement strand
CTTTTTAGCTTAGTAGCGGGAACTGGACTCGAACCAGTGACCTTCGGGTTATGAGTTTTAAAAAGTATTCCAGCACAAATATAAAAACCTGTTTTACAACAGTTTATAAAAAGCTTATCGCAAGGGTTGTAATTTTTTTGGGTAGGGATTTGGGTTAATTGAAATCTACTTTGTAGCCTTTACGTTTTAATTTCTTCTTTAATTTCAACATTCCTTTTTCGTTGGTTCCGTGAACATCTCCAGTAAGTATCATTCCCCTGTACTTTAATAATTGCTTTTTATCTAAAAGTTTTTCAAAACGCACTTGCGATTTATAGTCTTCGTAAACAAACGTGAAGGCAGAAGCCTTGTTGCTAATCTCCTTTGTTTTTTCCTTTCGTGCATTTTCTTTTAATTTAGTAATTTCTTCCGAAAATATTACCCTTGTCTCTTCTTTTTGTTCTTCGGAAAGTGCAATAGGTTGAAGTATAGTTAATCGATTTTCAATCACTTCGTCTTTATCACTATTAATAATTTGACGGTTTATAACACCCGCTGCCAATCCTATACAAGATTGAAAATTAAATGATAACAATACAAAAGCAAATAATACAATAAGTTTTTTCATAATAGATAAATTTAAAAATATAATTAATTAAGGTTTATTATGTTAGCTATTTTTTTTAAACACCAAAGCTAGGCAGTTTTACTATTATAATCTTGGTTGCCTTTTAGCCTCCTTACTTCGGCCTGTAGCATTTCAATCATTTGTTCCTGCGTGTCTATGGTTTTTTGCATTATAGCTTCATTGCCACGCAACGCCACTGGTTCTTTTACATAATCTGTAGTGTCGTTCCAAGCGTTTTCAATATGCAAAGTACGTAAATTTTTATTTACAAAATCATCCAGCGTTAAATTAAAATGATTGCAGATTTTCTGCATCGTTTCAACTTGCGGGTTGGTTTTTCCTCTTACATAAGTTCCAATAACTCCGTTATTTAATTCAAACAACGCCCCAAACTCATTTTGAGTTAATTTATTTTTCTCGTATAAATACTTGATATTTAAGTCTATGAAGTTTTTCAAGTGAAATATTTTAATATTATATAGATATTTTTTGTTTATGTGAAATATATCAATATATTTGCCCTATCAATTTACATAATTATGATAACAAGTAGAGCAACTTTTTTTATAAACCGTAATATTGAAATTATTCGCACAGTCAATTTAAAGCTTGACAAGGGTACAACGGTTCGGGAAGCAATACGCCAAACATCAGAAGAATTAACAGATTGTAGTTACTCTCTTATTGATGCGGTAATGTTCACAAAATCGTATTCTTTCCGCACAGAAGCCTGGGAAATCATAAATAAAGAACAAGCCGAAAAAGAAAAAGAAGCAAAAACCGCAGTATCATAAGCAATACTTAAAATTGCTAATTAACTCATAATATTCAAAATATGTGCCAAAACCACAAAGGAGTACTAAACAAAGAAACCACAGGGATTATAGCTGTTACAGATAAGGGCGTTCTTTTCTTTTTTGCCCAGAGTAAACCGCAAGCCAGTAACCCTACCTATTTTGTAGTTGCAGAAGTAGCAACACTACGCAGCTTCTTCCGCTTTGCAAACCATTGTAGAGGCTACGGATTACTTTCTGCTGGTTCATCTACGTTAACTTGTTGCAATAAAAGTATAGAAGCTTTTTATGATGATTTTTTAGAAATAGAGTTTAATATGCTGATTAACACCTTGTTGGAATCTCAAAATATATACCCTCCTGTACCGGAGGTGAACGCATTAAGCACGCCTTTGGTAATGGGTAAACTTAATATTTGGTTAGTTAAAACCCGTCGCTGGTTGCAGTTTGCAACTAGCGCGGGTTTCTTTAGTTTAAAAATGGTCGCCCAATAAAAAAGGCCCACTCTTACCACAGAGTAGGCCAAGACAAATGTTGCCACAAAAATTAATTAAAACCTTTGCAGTTGCTTGAGAGTTACCACACCCTCGCACCGCGTAAAGGTACAAAATAAAAGTAATGCTAAAAGCACTAACAGTTTTGGAACTTTACAAAGCACTATCCCCAGAGGAACAGGAAAAGTGCCGTAACGTGATAGTTGCGGCCCCTGTAACTGGTTTGCCTTCCAAAACCAAAAAACAACGCCCACGGTTACGCCCAGAACATAGCACCGATGCGCTTGTGTACGATTGCGTAGTGCGCGATCTTGGCGTTATCTTTAAAAATACCAATCTGCAAGCGGTAAGCGTTTGCTAAACTAACTTCCCAACGGTAGCCCGGCACAGGCGACCCGCGGGAAGTTTTTTATTTTAAATACCTTATTATGAAAAAAATACTCAACGCAGACTATGACCGTCTGGCACTTCAAAAGAAAGTTTAACCAAAAACCAAAAGACAAATGAAAACTTTACCACAACCCAAAAAACTACCAGCACACTACATGGATCAACGCACCCAGCAAATGCGTAATGATGCCGTTGTAAGCATCAACTACCACACACAAAAAAACAGCCGCCCGAAGCTTCCACAAAAGCAAGTAGAAAAGGAGCTAAACCTATTCTACAAGCAAAACGAAGCTTTAGATAGTGAAGCTGCATTGCACCTTACTACGGCAGAAAAGCAAACCCTAAAACAATATTTTAAAACCCAAATTAACAAGCGCACCGCCCAACTAGATGTGTTTATAAACGGCGCTGCACTTACCGCCCGCGCCATCAATAAAACAGTTGTAGAACCCGAAACAGTATAAAAATGAATCCAGAAATAAATTTTAATAGCAGCTTCCCCGAAAATAAGGTTGCTTCAGCAGCGCAACTGCAACAATTTATTTGGCCGCAAATTACAGATGCAGACTATAAGGCAAGTATGGATAATTTCCGCCTATACAAAGCGCAATACAACCGCAAATTAACCTCACTAAACAGCGCAACACGAAGATACAACCAGGCCGTTGCTGACTATTCAGTAAACCATCCGCCCGACGCTAACAAGATGGTATTGCTTAAACTATTCAAAAGTAAATACTACCACCTTAAAAATACAGACAAAGCAAATTACACCCTGGCAGTTGAAAGTTTTAACGAAAACCACGGCATGTATTTTAAAAAAGTGAAATTTCAAACACTTAAAACTACTTCCGAAATTATTTTTTCAAACTTTATACACGTCTACGCCGTACAGCTTAAAAAATATGTAGGTATTTGGAAGGCAACCAACAAAACAACGCCTACACCACTTCCTAAATGCGACATTAACCCGCACCGCATTGTAAGACTACAACGCAACGGCGAAGTGACTGTAGATTTATGCAAACGCACCATAAGAGCGTATAGAAGCCGTTTTGAAGAAGCTGGCATATTGTACGACAAACAATTTAGAGGAACGGAAATACCTGTTAATTACTTATTTAATGCCGATATTTTAAGCATTTCCGATGCGTTTTTAACCTCTAAATCACCTACTGAAAATCAGCATGTTAACTCTTCAAAGCGGAAAGAGTTGCAACATGGACACAATGATATTTCTACAAGAACAATTAAAAAACAATTAGAAAAAAAAGGAATTGTTAATTCCGATGAAAGGAACACTTCGTTATTAAATAATTTATTTTTCTACAAGACCACCAATCTGCAAGGTGGGAAAGACAAAAAAAACCACGGTGCTGAAAAAAGCAAACCAGGCGCGAAAATTTTAAAAGAAATGGCGGACCTTTCAAAAGTTTTGGATCAATTGGATAAAGAAGAAGCTGGAGCAACCCCGAAAACAAAGATTCCAGCTGCTGAAACCCAATATTTTGATGAAGCCAGCACCGCAAAACGTGAAAACCGCTTTGCACTTGCCGCAGAACTTGCCACCGGAGCGCACGATTTTTATGTACCGATACATCATAAAAATCTAAAGCAATTAATTGAAAATCCAAACATTAGCGATGCCCAATTTTTAGAAATTGGTAAAATATGCTTCATAAAAACCGCCGCAAAATTATACCAAGGGAACCATCCAATAGCCAAAAGCTGGGGCGCAGGAATAAAGCATATAGATAAAATTATTGATGCAAAAGCGTTGAATTTCAGCGGCAATGCAAAAACTAAAAACGAAGTTTACACCGTATTAATGGGCTTCCGCTTCCGTTTAAATTATGCAATACGCAAATTCAAAAAAATGAAATGGCAGGGCGTTTTGTACCCAGGCGTTTATTTTAATCCGTTGCGTTCCTTACCTAGTGATGTTTGTTTTGATTATACCCGCAAAGTTTGGACTAAAGCACTAAAAACCAAGCAAAAAACCGCACAAAAAAAGCGAAAAGAAGAAATAGAAGCCCGCAAAAGAGGTGCGCAATTGGTAGCAAAACGCAAAGCGGCTCGCTACGCAAAAAACAATCCACAACAACCCACAACGCCGCAGGAAAAACTAGACAACGCTATTTACAAGTACTTGCGTAAAGAGTATGATTTACAGAAACTTACGCACTACGTAATACACAATCTTCCCGAAGAATGGCAAGTAAAACTAAGCCCAAGATTACAGGAATTAACATTACGAAGATTAACTAATAAATAGAAATTATGATTTCCAAATTAAGCCAAGGATCGTCAACAGACCAAACAGATTAAAGAAACTAACTAATAACAAATAAATAATCATGCCAAAACAAGCAATAAGATACACCCCAAATTACCAAGGCGCAACGCCAGTAAACCGCTCCCACAACTTCCCCACCCCCGAAGCTGCTAAAAACTTTGTAGATAGAATGAAAAGATTATACCCAGACACCACAGAAATATAATTATGAACCAGCAAGCACCCCCCCCCGTAAGATGCTCCCACGGCGAGCATAAAATCTGCAAACATTGCAGCGCATACAAAATGGTATTCCTACTAAAAAATGGTTGCGATGATATGAAGGAAACCGCTCCAGACGGTAAAAAAGTAAACCCAGTACGCTACAACTTTGTAAGCAAAAACCGCAAAGGCCCAGAATATAATGTTGTGGGAATGATGCGCCGTTTTCAAGAAGATGTATTAATGAAGTTTACCCAAGTAATTCAATTTTACGAAAATACACCAGGCGGCCAATTGGTGGCGCAAAAACGATTTTAAAATGAAAGCAATAAAACTAAAAGTAAAATACACAAGGCTAGGCATTATAGCAGAGGCACTACTAAACTATTCAGAAGTATGCGCCATTGCTTCCATAACAAAAAACGAAAAAATTGCAGACAATTTTAAAATCCACCTAAGCATTGCAACAGAGTTGTATTACAAGTTGCAAGAGCGTATCGCCAAGCGTTACCCCAGCGAAACCTATAAAATATCAATGGAGTTACACCACGCTATGATATTGCAATCCGCATTATTGCGCTTTGTAAATGAAACCCAAGACGATTTTAAACACAACGCAATAGACATCGTAAAAAATGAATTGAATAACGAAATAGTAAATCTTTCAAATATTACTACCTAATGCAAGAAGAATTTGATTTTGTAAAACTATTCGGCAACGCTGTTACAACAGACATTGTATAACTCGTTGCAACCAAATTAAAAAACTGTTTAATAACCCAATAAAAACCCAAAAAAGACAAGTGAAACCGTACCGTAAACCAAAAACCAAAAAAATAGATCCCGCAACCCTAAAAAAAGGGGTAGGATCTAGCCAAAAAAAACCAACCTTAGCCAACATCTTTATAAACAAGGTTGCTTCATCTTTTGTGCCACTTACAAAATTTCAAGCAATACTTTGTTATCGGGGGTTAAAGAAAAAACCATCCGCGTTTACGCGTTGGGTGCAACGCAACCCCGCAACCGTTTCAATAGTAGAAAAAATACTATTTGTAGCCTTTATAATTTTTGCATTATTTACAAACGCCTACCTATTATTTATACTTCCCGCAATAGGCGCAATGGTATTTTACCGCCATAGAGTGCAATGGTTCTGGTGGAAGGTAAAAGTATTTATACTATACCGTAATTTTTACGAACACCGCCGCAACCTCTACAAAATGGGTACACTATACTACCACCTAAAAGACAAGCGACCAAGAAAATACGAAAACGCAATCATTTGGGGTCAAAGCGAAAGCATACAACTATCAATTTATAGAAGATTATTAAAAGAAAATAAACTACAAACCAAAGAATACATAAAACTATGAGCCAAGCCACCCAATTAAAAGCAATTCCACTAAATGCCACAAAGTCAGAAATTTGTGCGCTTTACGATCTACCAAAAAAAACAGTATTAGTAGTCATAAACGATGCTATCGAAAAAGTTAATGATGCTAGCAAAGTAAAATATACAAAAAGAATTAATTATTTAAACGCCAAGCATATAAAAGAGATTGTTAAGGAGTTAGACCCGCCACCTGGTTATTATTTTGAACCTCTTGAAAATTGAAAATAACGTTAAATGTATGTAGTCGTCTTTTTTTTCGCAGGAAAATATACGATATAGGAAATGTTAGTTACTGTTATTTTTTAGAGCGGTGGTAAATTTACGACACACTTTAATTAAAACACGAAACTGCTGCAATAGTAAAAGAGGTTGCAATTTGGAATGTAGGATTAGCAGAAAAAAAGTATGATAATAAAAACTGGTACTTAGCACTTGCAGGTAAC
>CAZFUX010000137.1:0-6620 GCA_964522085.1 uncultured Aequorivita sp. | reverse complement strand
GAGATTATTTGAGAAAACAAGGTTATATTTATCATCAGAGAAAGGTGCTTTTTGTTTTGTTCCACAAAGATAACTTTGTGGAACAAAATTCCCTTTCTCTTTTTTAAACGTTTAGGACGCTATTGATTTGGAATCACCAATTCATCATCTGGATGAATAAGATCTGCAGACTTTATTTTTCCTTTGAAATATAGGAAGTCGGTTACCATAAAGGAAATAGGAGATGGATTGAAAGAAATTTGTTTAGATATCTCTGAACGTTATGAAGTCCATTTTATAGAAATCGGATATGAATCTAATCACGTACATTTTTTAGTGCAGAGTGTCCCAAGTTATTCAATTTCAAAAATGATTACAATGTTAAAAAGTATAACGGCAAAAGAATTATTTAGAAGATACCCAGAAATAAAAGCAAATTTGTGGGGAGGAGAGTTTTGGACAAGTGGTTATTACGCCAACACAGTTGGTCAATATTCAAACGAAGAAGTAATCAAAGCGTATGTAAAAAATCAAGGAATGGAAAAGGAGTATAAAAAAGTCCATTCAAATCAATTAACATTGTTTTGATACCTCGACGGCTCTGCCTCGGGGTAGTTCATTTGAGTAGCGTTATCCAGAGAACGGGTATTTCATTATACCCAGCAGAACAATATAGCAAAGCAGATCTTCATTTATAAATCCTAAAAATACTGATGAAATATGATAACGGTCATATTTCAAAATTTTAGTATTTTATTACTTTGCCAGTAAGATAAAATAATCTTAATATCTTTAATTTAAAACCAACCAATATGCTATCCAAACAACAAGCACGTGCGTTTTTCTTAGTAGGGACATTCGTAACCTTTTTGATCTTTGTTGGCCTTACCATTTATTCCTTCAGCGATGGTAACGATCAAACAAACTATGAAAACATTACACCTCAAGTAGTACGAGGAAAAGTTATCTGGGAAGAAAACAACTGTATGGGCTGCCATACCATTCTTGGCGAAGGTGCTTACTATGCGCCTGAACTGACAAAAGTAATTGAACGCCGAGGCGAAGGTTACGTAAAAGCGGTACTTATGACGCCCGTTCCTTGGGCACCAAACGACCGAAAAATGGTTGCTTATGGCTTTTCTGAAGAAGAAGCCAACGACGTTATCGCCTTCTTTAACTGGATTGGCGAGATAGACCTAAACGGTTTCGAGCGCATTGTATCGCCTTTAGCTAAGGACAAACAACTAACAGATTAAACTAACCAAATATTATATAAAGATGAAATACAAATCTCAAAAAGTAGCCTATTGGTTTTTTGCCCTATCGATGCTGCTACTAGTATTACAAATAGTTTATGGATTTATAATGGGTTTCGCACGCATCGGCATGGATGGCTTACACGAATATATACCCTTTAACACGGCACGCGCCGTTCACACCAACCTACTTGTGGTTTGGTTGCTCTCAGGTTTTATGGGAGCCGCTTACTATATTATCCCCGAAGAAGCACAACGCGAACTTGTAAGTGTAAAATTAGCCTATGTTCAATTAATTTCCCTTGCTTTGGTAGGGGTTGCCGCCATTGTCGGTTTTCACTTTAATATCTGGGAAGGACGTAAATTTTTAGAAATACCACGTCAACTTGATTATTTGGTAGTTTTAAATGTTTTACTGTTTTTAGCGCTTATACTCTTAACACTTTTCAAAGGAAAACGAAAAACCACAACGGCATTGGTTCTTACAATGGGTCTTGTGTTTGCAGCATTACTCTATTTGCCAGGAATGTTACCGTTTGACAGTCAAGTAACAGATAGTTTTTTCCGTTGGTGGGTAGTTCACCTATGGGTTGAAGGCGTTTGGGAACTTATTATGGGTGGTATTCTTGCTTTCCTATTAATTAAACTTACAGGCGTAGACCGCGAGGTTATTGAAAAATGGCTTTATGTAATTGTCGGACTTACTTTTCTTTCTGGTGTTCTTGGTACTGGCCACCATTATTATTATATAGGTGTAAATAAAATTTGGCTAATTGTAGGTGGAATTTTCTCTGCACTAGAACCTCTGGCTTTTTTAGCGATGGCGCTTTTCGCAGTGAATATGTATCGTAAAGGTGAAAAGAAACACCCAAATAAAATTGCCTTGTTTTGGACGCTCGGAGCCGCAATTGTTTCCTTTGTTGGCGCAGGATTATTAGGTTTTGCACACACTTTGCCACAAACTAATCTTTATACTCACGGAACACTTGTAACAGCAATGCACGCTCACTTAGCTTTTTGGGGTGCCTATGCAATGATTGTTTTAGCAATAATAAGTTACAGTTTACCAAATATGACCGGACGGAAATTATATGACGGAGCTCGCGGTCGTATAGCCTTTTGGACTGCGAATATCGGGATGGTTGGAATGACGATGGCCTTTGGAGTAGCAGGTGTTGCGCAAGTTTATTTGGAACGCAAATTCGGAATGGAATTTATGGCAGTGCAGAAGGAAGTGAGTATCCATTTTGTGGTGTTATTACTTTGCGCAAGTCTATTTACCTTCGGAATAATTATGTACATAATAGATTTCGTAAAACACGGCCGTCCAACAGACGAAGCCTTAGAAATTAACGAAAACGAACATCTATAACAGTAAAAAGGCTTGAATTCGGTTACGCTCTTATACCTAAAATTAGAGAGAGTTTAACTTCATGAAAACTGAAAGTTTCATCTCTACAAGAACCGATTTTCAGGCCTTTTGTTTTTTTTGTTTGAAATTTAAAGAATTATGCCAACCATAGATACTAATAAAATGTCTTCGGAAGAAGTTTTGGAAAAAGGAAATATTCCTTTCTACAAACCCATTCACCGTGAAGTTGAGGTTTTTGAACATTGCTATAAAAACAAACTACCTATTCTTTTGAAAGGTCCCACAGGAACTGGAAAGACAAGATTTGTAGATTATATGGCGCATCAGTTGGGACAATCGTTAATTACGGTTTCCTGTCACGAAGAAACATCTTCAACAGATCTTATTGGTCGCTATATTATTAAAGGCGCAGAAACTATTTGGGTGGACGGGCCGCTTACAAAAGCAGTAAAGGAAGGCACTATTCTCTATTTAGATGAAATTGCTGAAGCTCGCCCAGACGTAGTAGTTTCAATACATTCTCTGACTGACCATAGAAAAGAATTATATATTGATAAACTGGGAATAACCGTAAAAGCGCATCTAGATTTTATGTTGGTAGCTTCCTTTAATCCAGGATATCAAAAAGGCTTTAAGGAGCTGAAACCTTCTACGCGTCAACGATTTGTAGCACTTTCATTTCAATATCCAAACCAAAAGGATGAAACTGAAATTTTAGAAACCGAAACGGGTTTGGATCGCGACACTTCAAAAAAAATAGTCAACATTGCCCATAAAATCAGGAACTTAACGGAATTAGGATTGACTGAAACCGTTTCAACACGTTTATTGGTAGATGCTGCAATGCTTATAAACAGTGGCTTGCCAAAACGTCTTTCAGTAAAAGTTGCCATTGTAGAACCTTTAACGGACGACCTTGAAATTACACAAGCCCTAACCGATTTGTGCGATTTGATGATTTAAACCAAAGCAATGTTCGAACCCGATGAGTTTATCTTTTCTAAGGTTGCCAAATTCCTAAAACGCAGAAAAAAAAATGCGAAGGAAGCAATAGCACATACCGTTAAGTTATCCGAAATACAACTGAGGCTTACTTTGGTAGCTCACGCTGTTACTGGCAATCCCATCGAGATTTTTGAAGCCGAACGCGAAGGCGGTTATAAAAACAATAACTTCTTTTTGCCCGAACGTTTTTCAGAATTTGAAACTTCAGAAAAGAATCTGGCATTTTATATTTTCAGAACGCTCTATCTTTCAATTCAGAAAAATTTTCAGCTTAATTATGAATTGGGTGATGAATATACTTTAGAAGAAGCACAACAAATTTCAATTGAAAATTCTGAAAAAATTCTGAAGGAAATATTTCTTCAATTCCCTGGAACTGAAACTATTTATTCTGAATTGAAAACTATTTTTGAAAAGAATAGTTCAGACAAGAATCCGCCCGATTATTCCTTTATTTATGGAAAATGGATGAAAAATTCCCCAGAAGTTCCTAAGAAAAAAGTGCTTCAGCATATTTCAGAAAAAGTAAAAACGGCTATCGATCACGAAATAAATACCATTCTAAAAGCCAACGCCGTTGAAGAAATAAAATCGCTTCAAGTTGATGAAAAAGCGCAGGAAGATTATATGTTAACGCACAACTTTGAAAAAGCCGAAACTGCTGAAGAGTGGGAGGGTGGCTGGCGCGATTTTGATGGTGAAGACGAATTGGACGAGCACGAAAATGCGCTGGAAGATTTAAATATGAAGCATACCGTGCGGGTGGACGATCCTACACATTCCATATATCAGGCGGAGTTTATTGAAAACACTACTATTTCCGAAAGTGCCGAAATTAAAAAAACCGATTATCACGTTTTATATGATGAATGGGATTATTCAAAACGTGCCTACAAACCTGATTTTTGCAAGCTTTTTCCAAAGTCTGAAACTGAAATTGATACAGAATACTACAAAAACACCCTTCGTGAGCACGCTTCAACTTTAATGGGTTTGCGGAAAATGCTTACTTCCGTAAACAATAAATACCGCCAACAAAGACGGCAAGTTCAAGGCGAGGAATTTGATCTCGATGCGCTAACAGATTTGTACGTGGACGTACACAGCGGACATACGCCTTCAGAAAACATTTATCTCTCCAATAGAAAAAAGGAAAAAGATCTTTCAATTTTAATGCTTTTGGACAGCAGTCTTTCCAGCGACGGTTATGCCGATGGAAACAGAGTAATCGATGTTGAAAAACAGGTTTCAATTATTTTCGGAGAAATTCTTGAAGAATTTAATGTAGATTTTTTCATTGCAGGTTTCTACTCCAAAACTCGAAATCACAGTACTTATTTAACTTTAAAAGATTTTGATGAACCGTGGCAAAAGGCGAAACATAAAGTGGGTGCATTGCAATCAAGCGGCTATACGCGGATAGGAACAGCGCTAAGACACTCTGGAACTTTGCTAGATAAACGCGACACAAAAAACAAATGGGTCATTCTTATTTCCGATGGAAAACCCAACGATTACGATAAATACGAAGGCAAATATGGAATCAACGATGTAAAACAAGCGCTTCGTGAGCTGAATCAGCGACAAATAAACTCGTATGCCTTGGCAATTGAAGGCAAAGCAAAATACTATTTGCCTCAAATGTTTGGTCAAAACCATTTTCAAATATTAACTACGCCGGTGGAGCTTTTGCAATCGCTGGTAAAACTTTATGACAAAATAAAACACCAAAACTAAAATGGACAATACAGTTAAAATAGATTACAAAAATGTTTTTTATCCTCCCGGCGGGATTTTAATGTGGATTGTTATTTACCTCGAACTCGTTACCTTCGGGATTGCCTTGGTTTTTATGGCGCTGAACGCAAGAGCGGAGCCAGAGGTTTTTCACGAATCTCGTTTGCTTTTAAATACTGCTTACGGCGCAGTCAACACTGTTTTTCTACTAAGCAGTGGTTGGTGTATGGCGCAATCTGTTCATTTCTTGAAGAAAGGAAACTTTGGTAAAAGCAAACTATTTCTAAAACTCACTGTCCTCGGTGGATTTATTTTTTTGGCACTGAAAAGTTTTGAATATTATGCTAAAGTAGAAGCTGGACTTACCATTGGTTATAACGATTTCTTTGGGTATTATTGGATGCTTACGCTCTTTCACGTGGTTCACTTACTAGTGGGAATCGTGATTTTATTAATATTCGGAAGAACGCTCAGAAAAAACCCTGAAACCTTAAAAATTGAAAATTATGAATCTGGCGCAACCTTTTGGCATATGTGCGATTTGATTTGGCTGCTGTTATTCCCAATAATTTATTTACTGTTTTAAAGATGGAAAAAACTTTTAATATTACTTGGTTGGTTTTAATGGTACTAACAATAGCAACAGCAGTTTTCGCTACTATAGAGATGAAATATGTTGGTCTGATAATTTTAGGTTTAGCGTTTCTAAAATTTATTGGCGTGGCTTTTTTCTTTATGGAACTTAAAAAGGCTAATGCTTTTTGGAAGGTATTGTTTGTTGGGTTTTTGGGGTTGTTGCTTGGTGTTGTTTGGGTGATTTGAAATTATCGATTATTTTGAGAGTCACAAGTTAAATACAAAATCGTATTAACGAAACAATTTAGAGGTTATGCAAAAGATTAAGTATTGCCATTATTTTATCCGTTTCGATAGTTATAAATTCAGTTTGTCTCAATTTAGATCAGTACTTATCAGTTCAATTAATTTTTCTAATTTAATTCCAATATGTTCATATCCATTTCCAATTATTTCGCAGTCACAATGAGCTGATGTAGTAACATATTGAGTCAGGGCAAACTCATGCTTTTTTAATTTATTTATCACAATAATTAACTGATTTATAGTTTGTTATGTGTGTGTGTCCAGCATGGTCATCTTTTAGCTACAGAAAAGTAGTTAATTAATCTAGGGGGTGCAAGTCCCTTGTGGGCAGGGCTAACGTCAGTCTGTCTAAAAGCCGTTAATAATTTTATAAATTTAGTTAAAAACAG
>CAZFUX010000136.1:0-6659 GCA_964522085.1 uncultured Aequorivita sp. | reverse complement strand
TAATTTAGGTAGTGAAATCTTGGATTCCCGAAAACCTAAATGGAGTGAGTATAAAAGAAGGATATAGACGTTGCGTATGTGGATCTGACAGTATTTATTATAAAATAAATAACAGTGTCGTTGAAATAATGTCAATTGTTGGAAGATAAGATATAAACAATATGCTTTAGTTGTTTAGGTAAAACTACTTTATCTCCCCAACCTTCCCATAAACCAACGCACTCTCCCACCCGCGATAAAAAAGATAGTCTGCTAGTTTTTTTCGTTTCTTCTGAAGATTGGTTTCAGAGGTTAATTGTATCAATCGTTTTTCAGCCAAGGCTTCAAAGGTTTCGTAATATTCAGAATCTGGAATTTCCTTTAAAGCAATTTTTATGTTGAATGTTGAAATTTGGCGCATCTTCAATTCATTCACAATTCTAATTCTCCCCCATTTTTTCGTTCTAAATTTTCCACGCGTAAAGGCTTGCGCAAACCTCGTTTCATTTAAAAAGTTGTGTCTTAGTAAGTGATCAATTATTTGATCTACCGCTTCGGGAATCATCCGCATTTCATACAGCTTTTGATGCACTTCTTTATGGCAACGCTCTTGGTAGGCGCAGTAGCGTTTCATCCTTTTGGTGGCTTCATCAACGGTGTATGTTTTGTGAGTATTCAAACTGACAGTAAAACTAACAAAAAAACCCCTTCAAAATCAATTGAAGGGGTTTTGGTTATTTTATTAATTCACCATCATTATCGTGAAAATGATATTCAAGATATGTATAAGCATCTCTAGGTTGAATTTTAACCCATTTTTTGTGTTCCAAAAACCATTTGGTTCGCACACTTGGGAAACCTTTAGTTAAAAAGGCCGCTATAAAAGGATGCGTATTGAGTGTTATCTTTTTATAGTCTTTTTTGAAAAGGCGTTTCACCTCATCGTTTATTCTATTTATAACAATGATAGGCGCTTCAATTTCCCCATCGATCACATTGCTGGGATCTTCTTCACGGGTTTTGATGTTCATCTCTGGCCTAACACGTTGGCGGGTTATTTGTATTAACCCAAATTTACTTGGAGGCAAAATTTTATGCTTTGCTCTATCATCCTTCATTTCATCACGAAGGTGATTGTAAAGCTCTTTGCGGTGATTGGCATTTACCAAATCTATAAAATCTACCACAATAATCCCTCCCATATCGCGCAACCTTAGTTGTCTTGCCACCTCGGTGGCTGCAATTAAATTCACTTCTAGCGCTGTGCCTTCTTGTGTTTTTTGCTTATTGCTTCGGTTACCGCTGTTCACGTCTATTACGTGCATTGCTTCAGTGTGTTCTATTACCAAGTAAGCTCCTTTGCTACCTGTTACTGATTTTCCGAAGGAAGTTTTAATCTGTCTGTCGATACCGAATTTTTCAAACATCGGCACATTACTATCATAAAACTTTACGATATTGTCTTTCTTTGGTGCAATTTCCTGCACATAATCTTTTATTTGCAAGTAAAGAGTTTCATCGTCAATATGTATTGCCGAAAATGAATCATTAAACATATCTCGTATAATTGATGCCCCTCTATTTAACTCGCTCAGCACTTTTGATGGGTGGTGCGCCCCTTGTAGCTTCTTACACATCGCCGTCCAGCGCTCCATAAGGTTCTGTAAATCTTTGTCCAGTTCTGCTACTTTTTTGCCCTCGGCAACGGTTCTAATTATTACGCCAAATCCTTTTGGTTTAATGCTTGTTATTAAGCGTTTTAACCTGTCTTTTTCTTCGTTACTTTCTATTTTTTGTGAAACAGAAACTCTATCGGAAAATGGAACCAACACAATGTAACGTCCGGCTATTGAAAGCTCGGAACTTATACGTGGTCCTTTGGTAGATATGGGTTCTTTTACAACTTGAACCAAAATAGATTGATTACTTTTTAAGGCATCATTTAAGTTACCATGCTTATCAATCTCTTTTTCAAATGGAAAATTATCTAGTTTGTAATCCTTTAACTTACCAGAACTTACACTTTTCACAAATTTTAATTGTGAAAGTATTTTTGGGCCGAGATCGTGATAGTGTAAAAAACCATCTTTCTCGTAACCTACATTCACAAAAGCGGCATTTAAGCCTGGGACTGTTTTACGGATTTTGGCAAGAAATATATCACCTACCGTAAAATTATTTCCTTCTTCTTCTTTGTGAAGTTCTATAAGTCTTCCATCCTTTAAAAGGGCAAAATCAACTTCTTGTGAACCGGACCTAATAAATAATTCGTAGTTCACGTTACATTAATTTTGTTGTCCGCCTAAAACGGACTAATTAAACAATATTTTTCACAGGTTTTATTTTAAAACCCGGCGAAATCGCACCAATACCAAAAGATGGCGATTACAATTTCATTTTCAAAGAACGATTTTTCGTTTGTTTTATTCTAAAAAAGTGACGTAAAGGCACGATTTCAGAAACACTTTTAAAAAAGAAAAAGTAGTTTAGAAACTACTTTTTCTTTTTGTGACGGTTAGCGCGACGACGCTTTTTACGCTTGTGAGTCGCTACCTTATGTCTTTTTCTTTTTTTACCGCTTGGCATACTAAAGTCTTTTTTAATGTTCTGAAATAAATCAAGAACGGGTTAATATTATTTTACTTCCACGTTAGTCTTTACACCTTCAACAAAAACTTTTGCAGGTTTAAATGCCGGAATGTTGTGGGCAGGAATCTTGATTGTTGTGTTTTTTGAAATATTTCTTCCTGTCTTTTCAGCTCTAGTTTTAACAATAAAACTTCCAAAACCTCTTAAATAAACGTTGTCTCCACCTTCTAAAGAATTTTTCACTTCTTCCATAAAGGTTTCAACTGTAGCTTGAACTTCATTCTTTTCCATTCCTAGTCTTTCTGAAATTTTTGCTACGATATCTGCTTTCGTCATTATATATAAAATTTAATTAATTATTCTTTTACTAGTCTTTTTTTTGAGTCTGCAAATATACATATTTTAATATCAATAAATCAAAGCATAATCCTTTAAAATTTAATGGAATATAGATTAAATTTACCAAATGCCGAAATCTAATTCAAAATTTTCCAAAACACTAATATCGTGGTATCTAGTAAATAAACGTGATTTGCCCTGGCGAAAAACGACAAACCCTTATCATATTTGGTTGTCTGAAATTATGCTACAGCAAACCCGTGTTGCTCAAGGTTTACCATATTATTTGAAATTTCTTGAAACATACCCAAAATTAGAAAATTTGGCAAACGCTTCCGAAGATGAAATCCTAAAACTTTGGCAAGGCTTGGGCTATTATTCCCGCGCTAGAAACCTTCATAACACTGCAAAAATGGTTTCTGAAGAAATGAATGGCGAGTTTCCAAACAATTATAAAGAACTTTTAAAACTTAAAGGCGTAGGCGATTATACTGCTAGTGCCATTGCTAGTATCTGTTTCGACCAGCCAGAAGCAGTGGTGGATGGTAATGTATATCGTGTGCTTTCGCGTTATTTCGGAATCTCCACACCTATTAATAAAAGTGAAGGTCAAAAGGAATTTAAACAACTTGCACAACAACTTATTGACGCAAAACAGCCAGGAACTTTTAATCAAGCTATTATGGAGTTTGGCGCGCGCTATTGTGTACCGCAAAATCCAGATTGTGAAAATTGTATTTTTAATAATAGTTGCGTGGCTTTTCAGCAGCTAAAGGTGACGGGGCTTCCCGTAAAAATTAAGGCGAAACCTGTAAAAATTAGGCATTTTAACTATATGGTTCTGCTTTCAAACAATGAGCGAACGATCCTTCAACAGTGCACAGCAAAGGGAATTTGGCATAAATTATATCAATTTCCACTTATAGAAACTTCAGAAGTAATAACTATTTCAAATTTGAAAAAGCATCCGCAATTTCAAACTTTTTTAGAAAAGTTGGATATAGAAACTATTTCACTTTTCAACGAAAAACCTATTATTCATAAGCTTTCTCATCAACATTTACATACTCATTTTTGGATTGTTGAAATTGCTGAAGAAACTGAAACTACCATTCCAATTTCAGAAGTTAAAAACTATCCTGTTCCCGTTTTAATTGCCAATTTTGTTTCAGCATTTTTTGAAAGCTATTGATTCATCTTTAGTTTCTATTTCAACACTAAAATCATTTCACATTAAAATTTAAAAAATCCGTATATTTAAAACGCAAAATCTACCTTTGCACAAATTGAAAAAGAAACAATTATGAGCGGAACACTTAATAAAGTAATGCTAATTGGGCATACGGGCGACGATGTAAAGATGCATTATTTTGAAGGCGGAAACAGTTTAGGGCGTTTTCCTATCGCTACAAACGAAAGCTTCACCAATAAAACAACCAACGAACGTGTTACAAATACTGAGTGGCACAACGTTGTTGTAAGAAATAAAGCTGCCGAAATTTGCGAAAAATATCTTAAGAAAGGAGATATGGTTTACATAGAAGGCCGCTTAAAAACTCGCAAATGGCAGGATGACAAGGGAATGGATAGATATAGTACTGAAATTCATTGTACAGATTTTACATTCTTATCTCCTAAAGGTGATAATAACAATTCTGGAAACATCAATGCGGCACAAAACACCCAAAAACCGCAACAATCTGCGCAACCACAGAATACCAACTCTAATTCTGAAGAAGCAGACGATCTGCCTTTTTAATACTTAACAAAACCCCATAACTTGGACACAGAACCCCCTGGTTTATTATTCTTTTTTACTTTTTTGGATTTTAGCCAAATAACAAGTTGCGTAATCCTTTTTGCACTATTGGGCTGTTCAGCACTTATTTCGGGTGCAGAAGTAGCCTTTTTTTCGTTAACATCTTCAGATTTTGAAACTAACGAGCAAAAAGCTATCGAAAAAAAACTGGGAATCGTACAACGATTGCTAGCACGACCTAAGAAATTGCTCGCTACTATTTTGGTTGCCAATAATTTTATAAACATTGCAATCATCCTAATTTTCGACTCTTTGAGCGATGCGTTTTTTTCAGGAATACAATCTAATTTCTACGGAATAGATGTTCGTTTTATTGTTGAAGTTGGAGTAGTAACGTTTTTCATCTTACTCTTTGGTGAAATTCTCCCAAAAATATACGCAAACCGAAACCGTATTTCGTTCGCCGTTTTTATGGCACAACCGCTTAACGTTTTAGACACCTTATTTTCGCCCATAAGCCTACCTATGCGTTCTGTTACACTATTTATTCACGCAAAATATGGTAAACAGAAATCTAACATTAGCGTAGACCATCTTTCGCAGGCCTTAGAACTTTCTAACCAAGACACTACTTTTGAAGAGCAGAAAATTCTTCAAGGTATTGTAACCTTCGGAAATACCGACACCAAGCAGGTAATGAAAAACCGTATGGATATTTTCGCTTTAAATGAAGATAGCTCTTTTAAAGAAATACTGCCAGATGTTATTCAGCGTGGCTATTCGCGAATTCCTGTTTATAAGGACAGTATGGATAATATTACAGGGATTCTTTATGTGAAGGATTTAATACCATACACAGACCGAAAAATACTAGATTGGAAAGCCTTAAAACGCGAAGCTTACTTTGTGCCAGAAAATAAAAAACTGGACGATTTGCTAAATGAATTCAAACAAATGAAAACGCACTTGGCCATTGTAGTAGATGAATATGGTGGCACAAGCGGTTTAATATCTTTGGAAGATATTATTGAAGAAATTGTAGGCGAAATAAGCGATGAGTTTGATGATGACAATTTAATATTCTCAAAACTAGACGATAACACCTTTGTTTTTGAAGGAAAAACACCTTTAAAGGATTTTTATAAAGTAATAAAACCTGAAGATCCAGAAATTTTTGAAAACGAAAAAGGCGAAGCCGAAACACTTGCTGGATTCCTTTTAGAAATCTCAAAAGGGTTTCCGAAGAAAAACGAAGTACTATCTTTCCATAATTATGCGTTTACTATTGAAGCCTTTGAAGGTAAACGTATAAAACAAATAAAACTTAGCATTGAAAATTAATAATCTCTTTTTCTATTTTATTTCAAGCCTTTTTATTTTTGCATCCTGTGAAGATGATGTTCTAGTGAAACCTTCTGCAATGCTACGTTTAGATTATCCAAAACCCGAATATCGCACCATAAAAACATATTGCCCTTATTCTTTTTCTGCGAATGAAAACGCAACAATAGTTCGTAAAAATAATTGCGGTATCAACATTACCTATCCAAATATGAAGGCTACTTTATATTTAACCTATCAAAACGTGCAAAACAATAATTTAGATTCTTTGCTACAGGATGCCCAAAAATTAGCGTACGATCATACTATAAAAGCAAACAGCATACCCGCATATCCTTTTGTGAATAAAAACTCAAAAGCTTATGGAATGTTTTATCCAATTAACGGTAACGCCGCCACCCAAGCCGAGTTTTACATAACCGACAGCATTAACCATTTTTTAAATGGTGCGCTCTATTTTAACGCTAAACCGAATTTCGACTCCGTATATCCCGCCGCAGAATATTTAAGGGAAGACATCCGCAAATTGATGGAAACTATTACTTGGGAATAATCAAAAAACCAATAGCGTCCTAAACGTTTAAAAAAGAGAAAGGTAATTTTGTTCCACAAAGTTATCTTTGTGGTGCAATACAAAAAGCACCTTTCTCTG
>CAZFUX010000135.1:0-6737 GCA_964522085.1 uncultured Aequorivita sp. | reverse complement strand
TTTAGGTAGTGAAATCTTGGATTCCCGAAAACCTAAATGGAGTGAGTATAGCTGCCAATTCTGGAATATAATTCGCAACTTCTCCAGTATTTTCAACTTTTTTGAGAGCAGTATGAATTTCTTCTAAAATAGCTTGATAATCCAGCATTACCCTTTATAAAATGGGGTTTTTACAACTTTTGCTGCAATAGGTTTATTTCGTATCTGAATGAAAATTTCTGTTCCAACAGCGCTATTTTCGACCGTAACATACCCTAGACCAATGGCTTTATTTAAAGAAGGTGCCATCGTTCCACTGGTTACAATACCTATTATATTTCCGTCCTTATCAACAATTTCGTAATCATGGCGTGGAATTCCTCTTTCGGTTAATTCAAAACCTATTAATTTTCTTTTTATGCCTTCTTCTTTTTGCTTTTTCAGGTTTTCAGAATTAATAAAATCTTTTGTGAATTTTGTAATCCAACCTAATCCTGCTTCTAAAGGGGAAGTAGTGTCGCTTATATCATTTCCGTAAAGACAAAAACCCATTTCAAGTCTTAATGTATCACGCGCTGCCAAACCTATTGGTTTTATGTCGAAGTCTTTTCCAGCTTCAAATACTTTACTCCAAACTTGTTCTACTTCGTCGTTTTTACAGTAAATCTCGAAACCACCGCTGCCCGTATATCCTGTAGCGCTAATAATTACGTGTTCAATTCCTGCAAAATCTGAAACTTTAAAATTGTAGAATTTAATGGCACTTAAGTCTTCTGAAGTTAAAGATTGCATTGCTTCAATAGCTTTCGGCCCTTGAATTGCTAACAACGAATAATCTTCAGAAAGGTTGCGCATTGTTGCACCCATTGTATTCTGCTTTTCAATCCAATCCCAATCTTTATCAATGTTTGAGGCGTTTACAACTAACAAATATTCTTCGTTTTTAAGTTTGTAAACAATTAAATCGTCCACAATTCCTCCAGTTTCATTTGGTAAACAATTGTATTGCGCTTGGCCATCCACAAGTTTTGATGCATCGTTGCTACATACTTTCTGAATTAAATTTAACGCTTTTGGACCTGTAATTAAAAATTCGCCCATATGCGAAACGTCAAAAACGCCTACGCCTTTGCGTACGGTTTCGTGCTCGGCATTTACGCCTTCGTATGAGACTGGCATATTATAGCCTGCAAATGGAACCATTTTGGCGCTCAATTGTTCGTGTATGTGAGAAAGTGCTGTGTTTTTCATAGGTTAAAATGTTTTGGCAAATGTATTACAATCGTATAAAAGGTAACGAAGGTTTGAAGTTGAAATTGAAAAAAAACTAAACTTTTAGATATTTTTGGCAATTATTTTCTTTACTGCTAATTTTTTTAAATTACAGATTTCCATATTTCATCTGTTGGCTTTTTTCCATTCATAACCTCTAAAATATTTAAAATGAAATCATTTTCAGATTTACCACTATCAGCTATCGTTTTATTTAAAGTAAATACTGCTAAAGAAAATAAATTTGTTATGTCCATTTTCCAAATATTATCTTCTTTATAAAAGTGAAAATAAAAAGGAGTTTTTCTTTCATTTATAAATAATTCAGCTGTTGCAAAATTACCATTTGTATTTATTTCTCCTAAAGTAGACTTCATAACACTGTTTTTTCCAACAATACCACTTGTAATAGCATATTCAAAAAAACTTCTCCCATTGAAAGATATTATTTCTTTTTTGGATGCCCTATGTCGAATGCTCAAAACAGTTAGCTTTTCAATAATTCCCATTGCGCTAACTTCTGTTGAATCTGCCGTTTTAACTTTCTCTAAAACATCTGAATAATATTTCATTGTTCGACTGTCAACATAGTCTGCAGCAATTTTACCTTTATCATTCAAAACCGCATTTTTATATTTTTCAAAAGATTTTAAGACAGATTCACTTTCAGAGTTTTGCGAAAAAACATTCGTTGAAATCAAAAAAACTATTAAAAATTTAATTGTATGCTTCATAATATTTTATTTTAAAATGACTTAAAAAACCTATCAATTCTTTAATATCTGATAGGTTTGGTAATGTATTAACCTTTCTTCAAAAATTCTTCCTTGCTCTGAATTTCAGGGTTTGAAATAGCATTCTTTTTTAAAAATGAATTAAACTTTTTTCCTTTTTTGTTCATGATTTCAGAATATCGTTTCTTTTCTTTTGAAAAATCTTCTGAAATTAATTCGAAATTAGCCTGAGATGCACCTGAAACCTTGTTGAAATTGTTTGCAACGTTACTGTAAAGATCGGCCATTTTTTCGCGTAATTCAGGTTCTGCTGAAGCTACATAATTGTCTCCCGAAGTTATTACCAAGTCTTTCCGAAGATTTTCTAAAGCATCAAATAATTTTTGCGCATCTTTTTTTCCTTTCGGGTTGTTTGCGATTACTTCTTCGGCTTTTGTTTGGGTTTCAGTTATTTCATAAACCATATACGCCAAATCTTCAACCATATTGTATAGCTTTTTGGTTAAAGCTTCTTGCTCTTTTCTTTGTTCTAAAGTGGTTACCGACTTGTCATCGTATTTAACTTCAATTTCATGAATAAGTGTTTCTTTCCCTTTTGTTATTATAATTTTGTACTTTCCTGCGGGAACTCTTGGAGTTGCAAAACCGCCAAAAGCAAGTGTTTTTGCCTGTGCTATTTTTGGGTTTGTACCCATAAAATTCCACGAAACAATATTAATACCTTTAGATTTTCCTGATGCAATTGAGGTTATTCTATTACCTTCCATATCTTGAATTTCCATTTCCATTTTTCCGAAAGTGTGACGCTTTTTTAAATAATAAACAATGCGTGCGTCGGTATTTTTATTTTCGCCTACAAATTGGGTTTCTGCGCCGAAACTTCCACTAAAACCACTATCCTCAGTCATTACAAAAGGTTTTGTTTTAAAATAATGAAAAGCTTCATTTAAAATTTCAGGAGTTAGCTCGCGCAACGGACTAATATCATCAATAATAATAACACCTCTTCCGTGAGTTCCCATTACTAAATCGTTAGTACGTTTTTGAAGGTCTATAAAATGAACTGCTGCTAGCGGCATATTGTTGGTAAATTGCGACCAGTTTTCACCTCCATCAATGGTAATGTATAAGCCGAATTCTGTTCCGAGGAAAAGCAAATCTTCATTTTCATAATCTTCTTGAATATTTCTTACAAATGCCTTTGCATCAATATCTTCTGAAATTATTGACTTCCACGTTTTACCATAATCGGTTGTCTTTAAAGCGTATGGTTTCATATCGCCAGAGCTATGCCCTTCAAAAACGGCATACGCAGTTCCTTTTGCATGAACGCTAGCTTCAATATGGTAAACCCATGTGTTTTTTGGAATTCCAATTAGATTTTCAGTAAGGTTTATCCACGTTTTACCACCGTCAGTTGTTAATTGTACATTTCCGTCATCGGTGCCTACCCAAAGTATATTTTGATCTAGAGGAGATTCAGCAATTGTGAAAATAGTGGTATATTTTTCGGCACCGCTGTTATCTACTGAAAGTCCACCAGACGCAGCCTGATCTTGTTTTGATTTATCATTGGTTGTTAAATCGGGTGAAATAATTGTCCAATTTTCACCTATATCGTCTGAGCGATGCACGAATTGGCTTCCCATATAAAATCTATCTGGAACGAAGGCACTAACCGCCATTGGCGCATTCCAGTTGAAACGTAATTCTGGATCGCCTTTTTTGGGTTGCGGTTGCACGGTTGTTGTTCTATTTCTATCCACATCATAACGCCAAACGTTTGCTGCGCCTTGCATTTCAGAATAAATAATGTTTTTGGTTGGGTGTTTTAAAACCCTGAATCCGTCGCCGTAACCAACGCTGTTCCATTCGCGTGCTGTAATGCCTCCAGGTGCCGAAGAAGGACCGTACCAAGCACCATTGTCCTGCAAGCCACCGTAAACATTATAAGGCTCGGCATCGTCTACGCTAATATGATAGAATTGTGAAAGCGAAAGGTTTTCAACAATTTCAAAAGTAGAACCGCCATTCCAAGAGCGATAAACGCCACCATCAGTCCCAGAATACATAATATCGCTATTTTTTATATCGAAAACGATGTCGTGAATATCGGCGTGCATATTACCAAGATTTTTGAAGGTTTTTCCACCATCGCGACTTATAGAACCTGTTAAACCACCTTTTACAATTATGTCTGGGTTTTTAGGATCTACGGTTATTCTGGAAAAGTAAAAAGGACGAACGGTTAAGCCGAAGTCATTGTTTAAATGTTCCCAAGAATTTCCACCGTCTTTTGAAGTCCAAAGACCGTTGGTTTCTTTTTTTCCTGTTTCAATAACTACATAAATTATTTTACTGTCACTTGGTGCCATTGCAATTCCTATTCTTCCTAACTTACCAGTTGGAAGATCGTTTGTTAATTTATTCCACGTTTTTCCAGCATCTGTAGATTTGTAGATTGCACTATTTTCGCCTCCTGAATTAAACCCCCAAGCACTTCTTCTAAATTGCCACATAGAGGCGAAAAGAATATTTGGATTTTTAGGATCCATCAAAATATCTGAAACTCCTGTTGATGGACCAACGTAAAGAATTTTATTCCAAGTTTTTCCGCCGTCTGTTGTTTTATATACGCCGCGATTTTCACTATCGCTCCAAAGTGCTCCCAAAACGCCAACGTAAACTTCATCTGTATTGTTTGGATTTATTACTACAGAAGCAATTCGCTCAGAGTTTTCAAAGCCTGGGATTTCTTTCCAATTGTTTCCGCCATCTGTAGATTTATATAAACCATCGCCTACAGAAACCGAGTTACGTGTCCAAGTTTCGCCTGTTCCAACCCAAATAACTTCGTCCGGATTTTTTGGGTCTAAGGTTACAACGCCAATAGATTGTGCATGTTCATCAAAAATAGGGGTGAAGGTTGCGCCACCGTCACCAGATTTCCATACGCCACCTCCCGCAGCACCTGCGTAGAGTATGCGCGCATTGGTAGGATGTACCTCAAGGTCATTTATACGGCCGCTCATTAGCGCAGGGCCAATGTGACGCGCCTTCATATTTCCGAAAAGTTCTTTTCCTTTTAATGAGGTTTCCTGAGAATGGACAACAGTGAAGCATAACAATACTGATAAAAATGTAAGTATGTGCGTTTTCATTGTGGTTATATTTTTATTAGTTTGTTGAAGAGGAGAAATTATATTGAAAAAAAAATCCCTGAGCGAGCAGGGATTTTCTTGAAAATTCATGTTTTATTTTTTATCCTCGGCAACAGTCTCCGTAGCAGGAAAAGCAAACATCGCTTTATCAATAGTAGGATTTAGCTCAATATCTTTCAGTTGTATGGCTTGACCAGACATTGAAAGTGCAAAAGGAAAGTAAAGCCCGTCAACTTCTTGGTAATCACTCATTGTACTTACGTTTGTTTGACCTTTCATTGGACCCTGAGTAATTTCATTTTCAGTTACAATTGGCACAAAATTTTCTGTATCAAAGAAGTAATAGGTTACGTTTGGTTGCTCAACTCCATCTACCATAATAGGAGATTGTGTAAGTTTTAATTTGAAGGTTTCCGTGCCTTCCTTAGTTTCTTTACCCATTAGTTCAACACTATATCCTTTCTCTTTATAATTAAGAAAAGGAGAGGGGAAATCATTTATTTGTTTTTTTAAGTTTTCTGTAGATTCTGCATCGCTTTTTTCAGGTTGCATCGTCATAAAATTAGTGGTCCACATTGTTTCACCATCAAAAGCAAGTTGGGTTATTTCTTGACCTTGAAAATTAATTTTCACCAATTGCTTACCGTCTTTAGTCTGGTAAATCTCTACTGGAATCTCCATGCCTTGCGCATTTGCAGTAGCTGTCATTTTTACACCTTCAAGTTTTTCCCAAGCTGCTTTGGTTCCGGTATTTTCTAAGTAATTGTTAATTATTTCATCGGCAGTCTGAGCTGATACTGGCGCAATAGCGGTCAATAAAAATGCGATGGTAAGGGTTTTTAGAATTTGCATAAATTAAAGTTTAAGTTTTATTTGAGTAAAGATAAGACTAACAGAATAATAAAAAGTTACAAGGTTTTAATTTTTTGTGTTTTTTAAAGAATTATCTTTACTAAAAAAGATGTAATATGAAATTCGGAAAAGGTGATGATCCTGAAAATATAGATTTTACTCTGCCTAACGACCACCCTAAAACAAAAGAAGTACTTTCAAAATATAAAAAGAAGAAGCCAAATCTATACGTAGGCTGCGCAAAATGGAACAAAGCCGATTTAAAAGGTTTTTATCCACACGGCACAAAAGATGAACTGGCTTATTATTCCACTCAATTCAATAGTATAGAATTGAACGCTACTTTTTACAGAATTTTCTCTGCAGATACCTTTGCAGGTTGGTATGATAAGACTCCTGCTAATTTCATGTTTTTCCCAAAGTTTTTTCAGGGTGTTTCACATTGGAAAAGACTTCAGGATTGTGAGGAAACTTTAAATGAATATATACTGAATGCTTCAAATTTAAAAGAGAAATTAGAAATGCCTTTTGTACAATTACCAGACAATTTCGGACCGAAGAATATTGAAAGATTAGAACCGTTTTTCAAAATGATTCCAAAAGACATATACTCACTCCATTTAGGTTTTCGGGAATCCAAGATTTCACCACCTAAATTAACCGATTAATAATCAATCATTTAGTATTATTTTTCTTGGTGTTGTCAACACTATTTTGTATATTTATAGTACTAATATTC
>CAZFUX010000134.1:0-6767 GCA_964522085.1 uncultured Aequorivita sp. | reverse complement strand
ATTTTCAAATTATTAAACCCGATTTTTAGGGTTCCTATGTGTAGTGAGTATATAAGCTTTCATCGCTTTTGAAAAGGCCTAATAATTAATCGTGCCGCGCGATCATAATTTATATAACTATACGTCCAATTAAAAAAAGTAACCACTCTATTTCTAAAACCTACCAAAAACCAAAGGTGTACAAACATCCATAAAAACCAGGCAATCGCGCCGCCAAAGTGCATTTTACCAAAATCTACAACGGCTTTGTTTCGGCCAACAGTTGCCATTGAACCTTTGTCAAAATATTTAAAAGGTTCCATTTTTTCGCCTTTTAGCATTTTTCTAAAATTCTTTCCAAGATTTTTTCCTTGCTGTATCGCTGGCTGAGCGACTTGCGGATGGCCTTTTGGATATTCCTTAGTTTGCATAAAAGCAATATCGCCCAAAGCGTAAATATTCTTAAAACCATCTATTTTATTGAATTCATCCACTTTATATCTATTCGCTCTTTCTACTAAAGATTCGCCATCTATTCCTTTTACTGGTGCTCCTGTCACTCCTGCGGCCCAAATAAAAGTTGCCGTTTCAAAATTTTTACCATCTTTTGTGGTTACTATTTTTCCGTCATAATCACTTATAAAAGTTTCTAAGTGTAATTGCACTCCAAGTTTTTTAAGAAATTTCTGCGCTTTTTTTGAAGCTGTTTCACTCATTGGCGGCAAAACCCGATTTTGGTCTTCAATAAGATGAACGTTCATTTCATCTTCGTCTAATTCTGGATAATCATTTTCTAGAATTCCTTTTCTAAATTCGGCTAATGCTCCTGCAAGCTCTACTCCCGTTGGCCCTGCGCCTGCAATTACAAAGTTTAATAATCGCCTTCTTTCTGTTTCATCTGTAGTAATATCGGCTTTTTCAATATTTTGAAGCATCAAACTACGTATGTCTAATGCTTGTGGCACCGTTTTCATTGGCATACTATTTTCAGCAATGCTTTCATTTCCGAAGAAATTGGTGCGCGTACCCGTTGCTATTACTAAATAATCATAATGCAAGCTTCCAATAGATGTTGTAATTGTATTGTTTTCAGCATCAATATTTTCAACTTCAGCCATTCTGAAATGAAAATCGTTATTTCTTCTGAAAACTTTCCGAAGTGGGTATGCTATTGAATCAGGCTCTAATCCAGCAGTAGAAACTTGATAAAGCAAAGGTTGAAACGTGTGATAATTATGCCTGTCAAAAAGTACAATTTGCACTTTTTCTTTTTGAAGGTTTTTTATAAAGGAAATACCTGCAAATCCGCCACCTATCACTATTATTCTTGTGGTATTAGTCTCTGGAATGTTCATCGTTTTTATGTATGCTACAAAATTAAGCTTTGTTAAGCTAGTTCGGTTATTTTTTAAGAGTTTTGTAACAAAGTAATTTCTACATACACTAATCAATTAGCCAACTAAAAAACATTGAACAAAGAACTTGAACATCGTTTTGTAACCGAACTAGAGGATAACCAAAACATTGTACATAAAATCTGTAGGTTATACACCAATGACAGTGACGCTCACAACGATCTGTTTCAGGAAATAACCATTCAGCTTTGGCGCGCATACCCTAAATTTAGAGGCGATAGTAAGTTTAGTACATGGATGTACCGCGTTGCATTAAATACCGCAATTACACTTTATAGAAAATCGAAACGCAGTATAAAAACACAAGACTTTGAAGGGGTTAGCTTTAAAATTTCTTCACAACCGTATGATGATACTTCTGAACAACAATTGAAACTTATGTACAGTGCCGTAAAAGATTTAAATGATATTGATAAAGCATTGGTTTTTCTCTATTTAGAAGATAAAAATTACAAAGAAATTTCTGAAACACTAGGTATTACAGAAGTAAACGCAAGAGTAAAAATGAATAGGATAAAAGGAAAACTAAGAACCATATTAAATCCGTAACATATGATGGATGAACTGGAATTATTAAAAAAACAATGGCAAACCCGCGAACAGGAATTGCCCCGTTTGTCGTTTAACGACATTTATAAAATGCTTTTAAAAAAATCTTCATCCATCGTGAAGTGGATTTTTTATATAAGCATTGCCGAGATTCTTTTTTGGACTTTGCTTGCATTCTTAGTGCCAGAGTCCAGCACCAAGTTTAGTGATAACATTGGTTTGCACAACGTTTTATTAGCTACAAACATTATAAATTATACTGTTTTTGGAATATTTATTTTATTCTTTTATAGAAATTATCGAAAAATTTCAACAACAGATTCTATTAAAGAACTGATGAAAAATATTTTACGCGCTCGTAAAACGGTGAAATCTTTTGTGATATATAATGTAACAGCTTCCGTTTTAATAATAATAGGCGTAAATATCTATTATTACTTAAACCAAAATATGGTCTTTAAATATATGATTGAGGGTTACGGTATCGCAAACATTTCTCAAGAAAAATTTATGAGTATGTTTTTCTTAATTCAAATTTTATTTGGAGCAGTAATGATTGGGTTAGTCCTAGTATTTTACAGACTTGTTTATGGAATATTAATGCGAAGACTTCATAATAACTATAAAGAGTTAAAGAAGATTGAAGTTTAATAAAATTGCAATTGGCATTTGCAGTATTCAGTAATGCAACTACCAACTGCAGCTTTTTTTAATACCGCCACTCTCGTTGTTTATTAAGTTCCTCTTCAGTTAAAATTTCTTCAGAAGGGATAACTTTTAGAAAAGAAGGATGTTGCTCAATTGCATATTCTAATCTTTCAACAATTTGCATAACCGTTTCGTTTTCGTAATCAATATCCATTGGTGGTTTAATTTCCATAGATTGAAGAATGCCACGCTTCTTTATTCGAATTCCTTTTTTATCAAAAGATCTTCTAAAACCATCAATTACAATTGGCACTACAATTGGTTTATTCTTTTTTATGATGTGAGCTGTTCCGCGACGAATTGGTTTCCAAGGTTTGGTAGTACCTTGCGGAAAAGTAATTACCCAGCCATCATCTAAAGCTTTGGTAATATTACTTACATCGCTCATTTTAACTTGTTTATTAACGTCTTGACCCTTTTCGCGCCAAGTGCGTTCTATACTAATAGAGCCTGCATAAGCAAGTATTCTAGGTAACAAACCAGCTTTCATAGTTTCCTTTGCAGCAACAAAATAAATATTGAGTTTTGGTCGCCACAAGTAACCAACGTTTTTTATACTATCCTCTCTCCCGCTTAAACTTGCATTAAAAACATGTAGCATTGCTGCTATATCAGCAAAATAGGTTTGGTGGTTGCTCACGAAAAGTACATTTGTTTCTGGTAGTGATTTCAATATCTCACTACCGTGAATTTGCAAATCGTTAAAACCTTTAAACCTTCTATGCGTCAAAGCCCCAGCTATTCGTATTAGCCAGAGTTTTAAAATTTTATAATGCCCAAAAGGGTTTTTCTTGAAAAGACTCATTCTTCAGTGTTCAATAGTCAGTGTTCAGTGGTCAGTCGTAGTAAGCAATTGAGAACAATATTCATTAGTAATACTACATTAATCATTCGGAACAAATATAGTAAAATATGCGTTTAAAGCACTATTTTAAGCATTTCACGTACTTCATTGAGCATCATTGCTGTTGCTCCCCAAACTATGTGACCGTTTAAATTAAATGCCGGCACTTCAATACTTTTAGCATAAGATGTTGTAAGTATTTGGTTAGTAATATTTTGGTTATTCATAAAGTCATACAACGATACTTCTATCAAAGCTTCTACTTCTTCTTCTTGTGCAATAAACTTGGGTGATTGCGTGGTTATTCCTAAAAAAGGTTGCACAAAAAAATTACTAGGCGGAATGTAAATTTCTGTAAGTTTTTTTAATACTGAAATAGTTTCACGACTAACCCCAACTTCTTCCTCAGTTTCTCGAAGTGCCGCATCTTGAATGCTTTCGTCGTTTTCCTCCAACTTGCCACCCGGAAAACCTACTTGGGCAGAATGAACGCCTTTGTATGTTTTTCTAAGAATTAAAATTAAATGAGTTTCATTACTTTCAGAAGGATAAAAAAGCGACATCACTCCTGCTCTTTTTGCAGTATTCTTTTCTCTGGCTTCTCTTTTTAGTTCTTGTAAGCGTTCAATGGGTGCCATTTTAAATTGGGCAGCTTCGCCGGGAAGTTCCATTTTTGTTACTTTTACAATTCGTCTTTCAAACTCGCGAAAATCCATTTATGAGAAAATTGTTTATTTATTGCTTCGGAATTGTTTTGTTCTTTGGAAGTTGCGAAGATAAGAAAAAGTCGGTTGAAACTGAAGTTCAACTTCAATATGAAGTTGAGGTTGAAGTGAAAAAGAAGGACACAGCTAATTTTCCTGAAATTACAAATGAAAATGTAGTATCTTTTTTAACAGCATACGGAAAAAACAATCCCGAAACCAAGGTTTTAGTTAGTAGCCGTTTAGGTGATATTGAAATTGAACTTTATAAAGACACGCCACTACATCGGGCCAATTTTATCTATTTAGTAAAACAGAAATATTTTGATGAAACTTTTATTCATCGGGTAGTTCCTAACTTTATAATTCAGGCTGGTAATAGTGATATTGTTTCAACACCACGTAAAAGAGCCAAATTAGGAAATGATTATTTACTTCCCGCAGAAATTATAAAAGGAAGAATCCACGAATACGGAACGGTTTCCGGAGCAAAAGAATATCGTGAAAACCCAGAAAATAGAACAGCTCCGTATGAATTTTTTATCTTCCTCGGTCCAAAATCGTCAACAACCCATTTAAACGGAGAATATACAATCTTCGGAAAAGTGACCAAAGGAATGGATGTGGTTGAAGAAATTTCAAAAGTGAAAGCGGATGATGGTGATTGGCCTTTGGAGAATATTTATATTACTGCGAAGGTTTTAGAATAATCCCGAAGGGATTACATATTTATAAAGAAACCTATCCGTGTGAATATACAACCCCGGCGGGGTCGAACCTACGTAACACAAACACTTTCTAAAAATATATGAACCCTTCAGGTTCTTTATTCAATCCATTCAAAAAGATACTCTTCTTTGAAATCAACTTTAAATTTTTTTAAAAATAAAATATATTCTTCCCTAAACGATTGTTTTTTATGATGTTCCTTTTGTTTTTGAATATACCCAATTACATTGTCCAGAGCAGAATGACTATATGAAATAGCACCGAACCCTTCCTGCCATTCAAATTTGTATTTGGTAAATTTTTTTTCGTTTATGAATTTGTTGGAAGATTTTTTCACCTCTCAAATCAAATCAGACAAACAACAAGAAGGTTTCATACCAATCAAAATATGAATATGATCCTGAACTCCATTTATTGCAAGCATTTTTTGATTTTTGTTTTGAACCGTGCCAGTAATATATTTGAATATACTTTTTGTAATAGCCTTTTTACTAAAAAAAGACTCTCCAATATAAGTGGTAAAAAACAGAAGATTAAAAGGCTGCTTTAAGTAACAATTGTTTTTTTTAAACCCTCCACTTATAATGCGTTTTCCTTGAATCAGTTTAATGATTATTTAAGGTCTCTTACACAAAGATTAATTTTATAAGAATTCGTTTTTTTGTGCACTAGGTATTTTTAAGTATTCAGGATTAAGCATTAACACTGTGTCAATAAAATGAATCCATCCATTACCAATTTTTACCGATTTTAATATTTTTGTACCTGCTATATAAACTTGTTCTCCCTTATATTCAATTGGAAGATACTCTCCAGATTCCATATAAAGACTTCTCCCTGCTTTAGCTTCTTCTATTAATTGTTTAATAGGGTAATTTTCTAACGCAACATGGTTGTTAAGGATCTTGGCAAGTCTAACTTTATTTTCTGGTTTAAACATTTCAGCCAAAGTGTCTTTCGGAAGACTTTCAAATGCCGAGTTCAAAGGAGCAAGTATCGTAAACACACCAACACTAGCGGCTACTGATTTTTCTTTAAAGGCATCGTCAAAGGCCTTGGCAAGTGTTGAAAACTCATCCGTAGCCTTGAAAAATTCATACGCATTGGGTTTTTCACCTTCCCCTACTTTATACTCTGCGTTAACGATATCATTTCCTGTTTCCTCAGTTTGTATTTCTTTAGAAGTGGTTGATTTTTTATTTTCGTCACAGGCACTAAACAAAAATAATGCGTTTAATACTATCAATGCTCTTAAATAATTTGTGCTTTTCATTTTAAATTGGTTTTTATGAATTTATAATAGGCTTTCGGTGTTAATTATTTTTTAGTTACAACTATTAGAATCAATTTTTGATTCGTTAGATGTACTACCTACAATCATTAAAAACACCCTTATAAATAGATGTGCTAGAAAAAAAACAAACCCAATTGTTTTTTTTTACAATAATTGGTTAGGTGTTGCTAAGTTATATAAAAAACTGCTAAAAACAAAAATTGATCCAGAACGATTTTAAAAATTAGTGAATCTTTAAGTTTATCCTAAAGCTATTCCTTCTGCACTTATAAATTATACCAATTTGGTTTTTAAATGGGGTATAATAAATTTGGAATATTTTTTAATCAGATGTCTAGTCCTAAATAACCGATACAGATTATTAAAGGATTAAATTAATTAAAGCTGAACAATGACGTCATTGTTCAGCTTTAATTAATTTGTACTGTTTTCTTTTTATTTTTTATTTTTTGTTGGGTATGCATGATATCTGGTGTGAGCATATGGTTAGATATACTCACTCCATTTAGGTTTTCGGGAATCCAAGATTTCACCACCTAAATTAA
>CAZFUX010000133.1:0-6769 GCA_964522085.1 uncultured Aequorivita sp. | reverse complement strand
ATTTGCTGATGTTTTCATTACACTGAGGTTTTAGTGTATCGCTATTCCAGGACGGGACAATATAAAAATAAAAAGAGCCTCTTGATTTCAAGAGGCTCTTTTTTTATGTAGAATTAAAACTTTTAATTACTTGGTAATCCAATTCCACCCTGAAATATCTACTGGAGCACCGTTAAACACATTATCTCCTGGAGATGAAAGTGGCGCGCCGTTTACAATTATATTTGCAACAGGACCATTATCCTTCATATCTACATTTGTTCCATAATCTGTAAGTAAAACATTTGTAAATGTTCCCCCAGATTGCTTTTTAAACTGAAGCGCAGTTCCACTTCCTGGGTTGCTTGTGTTGATGGCGGTTAGGTTTACAAATGAAGGATTATTATTATCGCCATCACCCTCTAAAGCTGTTGAAAAACTTGAACCGTTGTTAAGAATATATGTATTTGTTATAGTTCCGGTCCAACCTTCTGTCCAATCTACTGAATCATCTTCATTGTTTTCAAAATAAAGATTTGTTGCAGAAACAGCACCTCCAAAAAATTCAATACCGTCATCGGCACCATCAATAACGGCTACGTTAGAAATTGATGTTCCTGAACCAACGGAATATAGTGTAAGCCCATTATATTGTGAATCTGTATTAATTTGAGCTCCCGCACCACGTATTACAAGAAAATCTATACTTCCTGAACTATCACTGTTGTTAGTACCACCATAAATAAGACCGCCTACTTCAGCAATAGCATTAACACCTTCAGTAGTTATACCTTCCCCACAAAGTAAAAGGCCACCCCAATCTCCAGGATTGTTGCCAGCAGATTTCATAACTACTGGATTATCGTTAGTACCATTAATTTCAATTTCCCCGCCTTGTTCAACAGCAATGTATTTATCTGTTCCTATTTCTGAAATGATAATTGTTCCAGCAGGAATAATTAGTTTTCCGCCAGATTTTACAAGAGTAGTTCCTTGAAGTAGGTAAACAAGATTTGGATTCAATTGGATTGTACTAGTTATAGTACTTGCAAGTACTTCTGTATCTGAATTATTTTCTGTTGCCCAAGCAAACATTGATAAATTTACAGTTGCAGGAGCATTATAGCCATTTGTAGGATCTGCTATCATGCCGTCAATAATTACGTTAGCCAATGGTCCATTATCTTTCATATCTATTCTGGTGCTATAACCTAATAATGAAAGACCGGTAAAAGTAGCTCCAGATTGTTTTTTGAACTGGAGTGCAGTTCCACCAACAGTTGAAACAGCTGTGAAGTTTACTAGTTTTGGATTGTTGTTGTCCCCATCTGCCTCTACTGCCGTTGAGAATGATGCTGAATTGCTAACATATGTATTGGTAATTGTACCATTCCATCCTTCGGTCCAGTCTACAGCATCATCTTCATTGTTTTCAAAATAAAGGTTTGATGCAGAAACAGTTCCGCCAAAAAATTCAACTCCATCATCAGCACCACCAATAACAGCAACATTAGAGATATGAGTTCCTGAGCCTACTGAATAAAGTGTAAGTCCATTATATTGAGACTCAGTATTAATTTGAGCTCCCGCACTTCGAATTATTAAATATTCAATACTTCCAGAGCTGTCTGAATCGTCATTTCCGCCGTAAATAAGACCACCTACTTCAGCAATAACATTAGTGCCTTCAGTAGTTTTTGCTTTTCCACAAAGTAATAAACCACCCCAGTCGCCTGAATTGTTACTTTCAGAACGCATCACAACTGGATTAGATTGAGTACCTTGAATATTTATTTTCCCACCTTGTTCTACAGCTATATATTTATCTGTTCCAACTTGAGAAACAATTACTGTTCCAGCAGGAATAGTCAATTTTACGCCAGATTTTACTAAGTAAGCACCTGTAACAGTGTACTGAACAGAAGCATCTAAAATTCTATCTGATTCTAGTGAACCAGTAAGTTGAGTGTTTTCTTCTGGGTTGTCATCACCTGATCTGAAACCATCATCACTATTACAACTGGTAAATAATAGTGTGCATACTGCTGCAATTGATATTGCAAAATTTTTCATTTTTTTCATTTTCATTTAATTAAAGTTAGACATTGTTTTTTAAAATGTATAGTTAATACTGAGACCCAAATTTGCACCGCGCGTATAAGAAAGAATAGTTTCCTCTGTTTCAATATTTGTAGTACTAGGCTTAATTAATTGTGTTCTTTTTATTTCTGGATTTAAAATATTTTTACCAGAAAGACCTATTTTTAAATTAGTAGTCATTTTCTTATTAAGAATCAAATCCAATGAAATGAATCCTTTTTCAATGATTGCATCATTATAATTAATGTCTCCTGATGTTTGGAATTCTGGAGATCCTAATGCATATATTTTATCTGAAGCATAATTTCCAGAAATAGTGACCTCAAAAGGATTTTCGGTATTTGTGCTGAAATTCAATGATCCATTCACAATCCAGTCGGACGCACCTTGAAGTCCCGTTTCAGACAATCCTTTGTATCTAAAGGTTCTAACGAAGTTTCCATTTTCGTCAACAACTTCTTTCAAATCTTGCTTATGCCACATTCTTGAAGCGTTCATATTTAGTTTTAAATTGGGCCTTTCGTCTCCAGAAATTAGGTTTACGCGACCTTCCACTTCTATACCGTAAACTTTGGCTTCATTACCTGCATTAAAGTATGAGAACACTCCTGCAGAACCTCTATCCTGAACTTTGTTAATTGGGTCTTCAATAAGTTTGTAAAATCCTGTTAACGAAAAAAGTTGGTCTCTAGACGGAAAGAATTCCCACTTTAAATCAAAGTTTCTGTTTAATGAAGCTTCAATATTTGGATTTCCACGAGTAACTTGACCTACTGTAGAAACATATTCAAATGGTGCAATCTCTTTGAATTCAGGAAGGGTAGTAGTATAGCTATTTGCAAAACGAATACTATATTTTTCATTTAGCGCGTACTTAACATTGAAAGAAGGAAATAATCTTCGGTAATCTTTATTGGCATTTCCTTTTCTTCCGGGAAAGTTGTTTACATCCCAATTTACATCAATATAATCTCGTTGGTATCTTAAACCAGCTTGTACCGTTATTTTTCCTCTAATTCCTGTAATGCTCGTATAACCAGCTGTAGATTGTAATTCGCCTCTGTAAAAATCTGTAGGAAGGAAGTTTCTTTTTAGTAAGCCGTTATTAAAATTTTGTTCTGTGAAAATCTCAAAAATTTCATCTATTGATAGAGGGTTAATGGCATTGGTAACTGTTTCCTCTGCTCCAAAGAATTGGGAACCAAAATCACGGCTTTTGTTTCTATAAGTTCCTCCAATGTTTATATGAAATAGATTTTCTTCTTCGTTAATAATTTTAATTAAATCATTTAAACGGCCATTGTATTCGGTATCTTCAATTTTCTGAATACTTTTTCTTTGTTGAAAACCACCAGTGCGACCTAGTTGCACAATGTCTTTACTAAAGTTTACTTCATTGTGAATACGGTTTGGCTCATCTGCGCTCAAATAATTATAGCCTGCAGCCCAGTCCAATTCATTTTTTTTTCCAATGTTATGATCACCACTAAATTGAGTAACAGAGAGTAAAGTTTTTTTAAGATTTTGGTCACGAATAAACTGAGAAAAACCTTCTTCGGGATCTGTTTCTTCAAAGATTACAGCCTCACCAGAACGGCCACCTTCAAATACTTCGTCTTCAATTTTATTGATTAATAACGTATTGAATTTAAGCTCATTATTGTCATTAGCTCTAAATCGTATATGGAAAAGACCAGATGTAGCTACTTCTTTGTTCCAAGTAATTGCATCAGGAATTACATCATCAAGAAAGTTTGAGCGATATTGTTTAAAAGCTCCATTTCTATATTCAAATTCTTTAGATTGTCCTCCAGTAAAAAGTAGGCTCAGTTTATTTCCAATTTTTGTTCCAGCGCTTAATGAGAAAGATCTATTAACTGGGAATTCTATGACTTCTGGACTCCATCTTTGCTCAGTAATGGCTCTATTAGTAGGAACGTTTTTTTGGTAAAAACCAAAAGAAACATCTTGATTATTTGGAGAAACTTTAAAGTTGTTGAATACGCCATCACTAATAATATTAGTGTTTATAGAAGCACTTGCACTGACTGAAAGCAGATTCCTTCCAGAAAGTTCTTTTGTGTTAATATCAATATTTCCCGAAGACTGATCTGCTGAAATATTGGCTGATGTGGTTTTGCTTACATCTATGCTTTCAATAAGTCGTGTTGGGAAAAGATTGAGATTGATATTTTTCCTTTCAATATTATCTGATGGAATAGGAAGTCCATTTAAAGTAGTATATAAATATCTGTCACCAAGTCCACGTACAAATACATCGCCACTTCCGTCAGTTTTTGAAACTCCAGAAATTTTGGTAGTTGCACCAGCAGCGTCAGAAACTCCAAGTTTTGACAGTTGTTCTGCACCAATACTTTCTTTAATGGCAATCGCTTTTTTTTGTTCTAATAGTAAAGCTACTTCGCTTTCTCTGCGTGTTGTGGTTTTAATTACAACTTCATCTAGAGACGCAGCACTTGCGCTCATAGGCACATTAATATTTGTCACTTTATTTGCGGTTACTGTAATGTTAGGAATTTCAACAGTTTCATAACCTATATAGCTAAAAACAATAGTATAAGTACCAGGTTCAATATTTTCAAGTGCATAAAGACCATCAATGTCTGAAGTTATACCTTTTGTAGTACCTTTAATAAATACGTTTGCAAATGGCAAAGGTTCATTATTGTAATCTGTATCTGTTAATTTTCCTACTATAGAACCACTTTGCTGTGCAACGGTTATTGCAGTAAAAAAGAAGAAAAAAAGTTTAAAAAAAGTTTTCATTTTTGTCGTTTGATTTATTTGTGCAAAGAAACGACGAGTATTTAAAGTCGGTGTTAATTAGCTGTTACCAATTCGTCATTTTAGAGTTAGCTTAATGTTAAGGGGAAACCAAAAAATATGCTTGCTTTGGCTTCTGAAAATAGTATCTTGCCTACAAAATTTTTAATATTATGATGCAATGGGAACAATTGCTGTCGCTACGAAAGCAAGGCGATAAAAACAAAAGACTAAGGATTGAAGAAAATGAAACCCGTTTGGGGTTTGAGGTAGATTATGATCGTATTATATTTTCATCCGCTTTTAGAAGCTTACAAGACAAAACGCAGGTTATTCCGCTGTCAAAAACTTCGTTCGTCCACACACGGTTGACGCACAGTTTAGAAGTTTCTGTAGTAGGCCGATCATTAGGAAGAATTGTGGGCAAGGAAATATTTAAAAAACATCCACAATTACAAATGGCGCACGGCTATCAATTCAACGATTTTGGCGCTATTGTGGCAGCGGCTGCTTTGGCGCACGATATTGGCAATCCACCTTTTGGACATAGTGGCGAAAAAGCAATCGGCGATTATTTTTTGAACGGAAACGGAAAACGTTTTAAAGATAAACTAACCGAAAAAGAATATCAAGACTTAATAGATTTTGAAGGAAATGCCAATGGTTTTAAAATTTTAACCGAATCTAAAAACGGGGTAGAAGGCGGTTTGCGCTTAACGTATGCAACTTTGGGAGCGTTTATGAAATACCCAAAACAATCACTACCCAAGAAACCTACAACGCATGTTGCCGATAAAAAGTTTGGCATTTTTCAAAATGAAACTGATTTTTTTGAAGAAGTAGTTTCTGAACTTGGTCTTTTAAATAGAGGCAATAATGGCTATTCACGCCATCCTTTAGCTTTTCTTGTGGAAGCTGCAGACGATATTTGTTACACCATAATAGATTTTGAAGACGGCATCAATTTAGGCCTAATTGAAGAAGATATTGCGCTAGAATATTTAATCAATTTGGTGCGAAATAGTTTAAAAAAAGAAGTTTATTCAAATTTAAAAACTTCGCAGAATAGATTGGCCTACTTGCGTTCATTAGCAATAAACACCTTGATTGCTGAAGCCGCAACTATTTTTATAGAAAATGAAGAAGAAATTTTGAAAGGAACTTTTTCTGAAGCTTTGCTGGAAAAAAGCCAATACAAAGCCCAAATTGCAGCCATTATAAAGATTAGTGTCGAAAAAATTTACCAAAGCACCGAAGTAATGGAGAAGGAAATAGCTGGGTATGGAATTTTAGCTAGTCTGCTAGAAGCGTTTTCGATTGCTTATGAAAAACAATATAATGGCAATACAAGGCAATATGACCAGTTAATTTTGCGTCTTATAGATTATGATTTGAATAAAAAATCAATGAATGAGTACGAATATTTAATGGAGTGTTGTAGTTATATTTCAAGATTGACTGATGGCAATGCGCTTCAAATATTTCAGAAAATAAAAGGGAATCTATAAATCTTTAACTCATTCATGTTAAACAGTCGATTATCACCTTGTAAAATCATCGTTTTGTCGTATTTTTACGATTTGAAAATTTCAAAAGAATATTCTCTGATTAATTTAACCTAAATCCTAAGTTGTATAAAAAAACTTTCCTTTTTACTTGTTCTCTTTGTAATTAATTTTTTTTTTGCGCAAGATTATTCTTCCGCAGTGAATTCGTATTTGCAAAATAACCGATTCCAGTTTGCGTTGCAAGCTCAAGATATTACTGATGTAAACATTATATCGCAAAGTTTTTCAAAAAGTTTGAATGCAAACACTGTTTATGTAGAACAGCGTTATCAAGGTATTAAAGTTTTATGCTTATCCTTTTGTTTCCCCATTAGTTTTTTCGTATTTTAAATTATGAA
>CAZFUX010000132.1:0-6793 GCA_964522085.1 uncultured Aequorivita sp. | reverse complement strand
TATACAAATCTAATTTAATCACATAAAGTCGTACCAACAATAGTAGACATTCCAAAGTCTTGAGTCGAAAAATATTCTTTTAATTTCGCACTTCTCATTTCATATTTTATCTTTGAATTATGAACCTCGATTTTTCAAATCCCATTGTATTAATAATTGGCGGAATACTCCTTCTTGCTACGCTCTATTTCTGGAACAAAAGCAATGCTACAAAACAGCGAGTCCGAAGAAACAAAAACTTTCAAAGCAGCTATTACGAACGTAAAAAAGATCGGGAAAAGAATAGTGAGCAATAAGCAAATTACAGCTCAAAATTGTAAGTAATCCATACCAAAGCCTAGGTTCACCCGTATATAAGCCATAGATAACTCATATATCACACTCATTAGATTCCAATAAACAAAAAATATTCAACACTTCCCCAACCTATAAAGAAATCAAACAGTTTTAATAAATAGCAACCCTTCTAAGAATTTCTATTTCCTCCATTATTCGTAAATTTGAACAATATCTCAGTCCTAAAATAAATAACCTACAATGAAAATATACACAAAAACTGGCGATGCAGGCACCACAGCCCTTTTTGGCGGTACACGCGTTCCCAAACACAATATTAGAATTGAAAGCTACGGAACTGTAGATGAACTAAATTCATATTTAGGGTTAATCCGAACCCAAGAGATAGACCCGCGAAGCAAAGAAATATTGGTTCATATTCAAGACAGGCTTTTCACTTTGGGCGCCATTTTGGCTACAGATCCTGTAAAGGCAACACTGAAAAGTGGAAAGGAACGCCTCAACATCCCAAAGATTGATGAAGAAGATATAACACTTCTAGAAACCGAAATGGATTGGATGAACGATTCTCTACCAGAGATGACTCACTTTATCCTTCCTGGAGGAAATACCACCGTGTCATATTGTCACATAGCACGTACCGTTTGCCGCCGCGCAGAGCGCCGTACAACACTTTTAAATGAAAATGAGCCTATTGACACGCAAGCCCTAAAGTATTTAAACCGACTATCTGACTACCTATTTGTGCTGGCACGGAAGTTGTCTTATGATCAGAAAGCGGAAGAAACACAATGGATTCCGAAAAAATTATAATTCAGTTATTGAAAAAAATGAAATACAGCACTTTAACATAAATAAGTTAATAACAAAATTAATTTCAATAGCCTGATTATCAACACGCAAAAAACGTTCTTTAAAATACAGCAGAAATAATTTGGATTTTACTTGACTTTTTAATCTAAAAAATTACTTTTGCAGAAATTATAAAACCTAAAGTGCTATGTACTGGACATTAGAATTAGCATCCTATTTAAGCGATGCACCTTGGCCCGCAACCAAAGACGAATTAATTGATTACGCGATCAGGACTGGTGCTCCACTAGAAGTAGTGGAAAACCTTCAGGCAATCGAAGACGAAGGAGACTCCTATGACTCTATTGAAGAGATCTGGGCAGATTACCCAACCGACGATGATTACCTTTGGAACGAGGATGAATATTAATTCCAAGATTTTGGAAAACAATAAAAAATAATATAAAAAGTCTCTTTAAGGAGGCTTTTTTTTTATTTAAAAAAGTATTAAAATTAGTGGCTAAAGAAAATAAAATTAGCATAAAGACGTATGCTTATACGTCTCAACAAAATAAATAATCATGGGAATATTAGATAACGTACTAAAAGTATTTATAGGCGATAAATCGAAAAAAGACATTGGCGAAATACAGCCGTTGGTAAATGAAATAAAAAAACACGAAGCACCATTAGAGAAACTCTCCCACGATGAGCTTAGGGCAAAGTCAGATTTTTTCAGAAAAGAAATAAAAGATGCTCAAAAGGATATTCAAGATCGAATTGATTCCCTTGAAAAGCAATCTGAAACCGAAGAGGACATCAACAAAAAAGAAGACTACTACAACGAGATAGACAAATTGAAAGACGATCGCTACGAGGTAGAAAAAATAACACTAAACAAAATACTTCCCGAAGCTTTTGCAGTAATGAAAGAAACTGCAAAACGTTTCAAAAATAATGAAACATTAACTGTAACAGCATCACCTTTTGACCGTGAAATTTCAGCAGAAAAAAGCTACGTTACCCTTGAAGACGATAAAGCCATCTGGCAAAACTCTTGGGATGCCGCTGGAAAGCCCATCACTTGGGATATGGTGCATTATGATGTACAACTTATTGGTGGTGTTGCACTACACGAAGGCAAAGTAGCCGAAATGCATACAGGTGAAGGTAAAACCTTAGTTGCAACCTTACCGATGTACCTAAATGCGCTTGCTGGTAACGGACTTCACCTTGTAACTGTGAACGATTATCTTGCAAAACGTGATAGCGCATGGATGGCACCATTGTTTCAGTTTCACGGAATGACGGTAGACTGTATCGATTATCACCGTCCAAATTCAGAAGAAAGAAGAAAAGCCTATTTAGCAGATATTACTTATGGAACCAATAACGAATTTGGTTTCGATTATTTGCGTGATAATATGGCACACGCACCAAACGATCTTGTTCAGCGTCCGCACCATTACGCAATTGTGGATGAGGTGGATTCGGTTTTAATTGATGATGCTCGTACACCGCTTATTATTTCTGGACCAGTACCAGAAGGAGATCGTCACGAGTTTAATGATCTGAAACCAAAAATTAACGATATCGTTGAAGTTCAGAAAAAATACTTAACAGGTGTTTTATCCGAAGCAAAAAAACTTATAAAAGAAGGCGACCAAAAAGAAGGTGGTTTTCAATTACTTCGAGTTTTTCGTGGCTTACCGAAGAATAAAGCACTGATAAAATATCTTTCAGAAGAAGGTGTAAAACAAATTCTTCAGAAAACTGAAAATCATTATATGAGTGACAACAACCGCGAAATGCCGAAGGTTGATGCCGAACTTTATTTTGTAATTGATGAAAAAAATAACCAGATAGAACTTTCCGATAAAGGGGTAGATTACCTTTCTGGCGCAGGTGATCCTGATTTCTTTGTAATGCCAGAAATAGGAACCGAAATAGCAGAAATTGAAAAGTTAGGGCTTCCAAAAGAAGAAGAAGTTGCTAAAAAAGAAGAACTTTTTCGTGAATTTTCTCTAAAAAGTGAGCGTATCCATACGATGAGTCAGCTTTTAAAAGCTTACACACTATTCGAAAAAGACGATCAGTATGTAGTAATGGAAAATAAGGTGATGATTGTTGATGAGCAAACCGGACGTATTATGGATGGTCGCCGTTATAGCGATGGACTTCACCAAGCAATTGAAGCAAAGGAAGATGTTAAAATTGAATCCCTAACTCAAACTTTTGCAACGGTTACACTTCAAAATTACTTTAGAATGTACCGCAAACTTTCAGGTATGACGGGTACTGCGGTAACAGAAGCTGGCGAACTTTGGGAAATCTACAAACTGGATGTAATGGAAATACCAACCAATCGTCCAATTGCTCGTTTTGACCGTGAGGATAAAATTTACAAAACAAAACGTGAAAAATACAATGCCGTTGGTGAAGAAGTTGTAGCACTTTCGCAAGCGGGAAGACCAGTATTAATTGGTACAACTTCGGTAGAAATTTCAGAATTATTAAGTCGAATGTTGAGTATTCGTAACATTCCGCATAATGTTTTGAACGCGAAACTTCACAAACGTGAGGCAGATATTGTTGCCGAAGCAGGAAAAAGCGGTATCGTAACCATAGCTACCAACATGGCTGGTCGTGGTACGGATATTAAACTGAGTGACGAAGTTAAAAAAGCTGGCGGACTTGCCATTGTAGGTACCGAGCGCCACGATAGCCGTCGTGTAGATAGACAGTTGCGTGGTCGTAGTGGTCGTCAAGGAGATCCAGGAAGCTCGCAGTTTTATGTTTCTTTGGAAGACAACTTGATGCGTCTCTTCGGAAGTGAGAAAATTGCCAAAATGATGGATAGAATGGGCTTGAAAGATGGCGAAGTTATTCAGCATAAAATGATTTCAAAATCTATTGAGCGTGCGCAGAAAAAAGTAGAAGAAAACAACTTTGGGGTTCGTAAAAGATTGCTGGAGTATGATGATGTAATGAACGCCCAACGTGAGGTAGTATACAAACGTCGTTACCACGCCTTATTCGGTGATCGTCTTCGTGTAGATATTGCAAATATGATTTTTGATACTGCCGAAGTTATTACCGAAAGCAATAAAATGGCGCAGGATTATAAGAACTTTGAGTTCGAATTGATTCGCTATTTCTCTATGAGTTCTCCTATTTCTGAAAAGGAATTCGAAAAAATGGACAGTAAAGAGATTGCTGGAAAAGTTTACAAAGCCGCTTACATTCATTATCAGAATAAAATGGCACGTAATGCTGAAATGGCTTTCCCTGTAATTAAAAATGTTTACGAAACACAAAAAGATAAATACAAGCGAATTTTAGTTCCGTTTACAGATGGTATAAAAACTCTCAACGTAGCTACAGACCTTGAAAAAGCTTACGAAACTGAAGGAAAGCAATTGGTTAACGATTTTGAAAAGAACATAACCCTTGCTATTATTGACGATGCTTGGAAAACGCATTTACGTAAAATGGATGAGCTAAAACAATCTGTTCAGCTTGCAGTTCATGAACAAAAAGATCCATTATTGATTTATAAGTTTGAAGCTTTTGAACTTTTTAAGGAAATGATTGAAAAAGTGAACAAAGACGTTATTTCATTCCTTTTTAAAGGTGAATTGCCGCAAGAAAATCAACAACAAATTCAAGAAGCAAGAGAGGTTAAGCAAAAAGAAAAACTAAGCGAGCAAAAAGACGAAATACCAAATATGGATGAGCGTGCTGCACAATCTCGTGCCGCAGGAAACACACAGCCACAGCGCCAGCAAGTAACAGAAACTATTGTACGTGAACGCCCAAAAATTAACCGTAACGACAAAGTAACAATCAAACACGTTATGAGTGGTGAAAACAAAACTATGAAATTCAAGCAGGCCATCCCGATGCTGGACAAAGGTGAATGGGTTTTGGTTGATGAATAGATTTTAGACGTGATACTTAAGATGTAACCAAATTGAAGTCTGAAATATTTTAATTAATCCCGAAGTGAAAGCTTCGGGATTAATTATTTTAAAAAAGAATATCTTTATATTCGTGTCCGACTAAGACGTAAGACCGCTTCGCTGAAAGACGTAAGATATAAGACTTACTTTTTAATGGGTTGACAATTAGGTCAAATTGATTAAGCATTCCTTCTAGCTTTTAAACCTCAGGGGTGTACATAATAGCAAGGTGTCTCTTAATAAAATTACTTTAAGTACCCATTTCTAACTGGTTAAACTGAGTTTTGTAATATTTTAATCGGACACTAATGATATCTTTATTAAAAATTGAACAATCAACTTGTTCAATAAAATATGCGCTATGAAAAAAATACAGATTGAAATAAAATGGGCTGTAATATTCTTAATTACAATGCTTTGCTGGATGTTGCTTGAAAAAACTTTAGGTTGGCACGAAGACCAAATTGCAGACCACGAATGGCTTACTTTGTTTTTTTTACCATTTGCCATTTTAATATACCTTTTGGCACTTCGCGAAAAAAGAAGACGTGTTTTCGGCGGAAAAATAACTTGGTTGCAAGGGTTTATTTCTGGTGTTATTCTCAGTGTTTTTGTAGCGTTACTTTCGCCTATTGCACAGTATATTACACACAATTACATTACCCCAGAATACTTTAATAACGTAATAGAATATTCAGTTACAAATGATATGATGACACGTACTAAGGCTAACGAATATTTCAATATAAATAGCTATATGTGGCAATCTGCCTTTGGCGCTTTAGGTTTTGGGGTAGTTACCGCTGCTGTTGTTGCCATTTTTGTTCAAAAAAACTAAAGCTTTGTTTGTGGTTTTAACAGATAATGAAGCTGCTATATATTTTCTTGAAAAATTATCTTTCCGTAACTTGTAGGCTTGATTCCTGTTAAAATGCGACCAATATTAATCTGGCCGAAAGCTATTTTCATGCTACTCTTCAAAATACAAACGGCAATCATCCCAATAATTTTATAAAAATAGTTACCCTTAACCAATTGGGTAATTTATATTTTCTGAAGAAAGACTACCAGAACTCACTTTCCTCCTATCGAACTGCGCTTGAAATTTCGAAACAAATTAACAACAAACCCTATACGTCAAAAATTTTGGAAGGACTTTCAACCACCTATTTAGCTCTGGATGATACTCCCAATTTTTATACCAATAGAACCGAAAGTGACCAGCTAGCGAATGAAGTGGAGATCAGTCTCAAGTTACTTTTGAATCTGACGGTACAAGCACTTATTATATTATGGTTGAAGGAAAAGAAAACGCAACAGGAAACTTTAGTGCAACCGTTTCTTGCGAAGATGTTTTAGGAACAACAACTTTTGACGCAGGACAAGTTATATTGTACCCAAACCCAATAACAGATGTACTACAAATAACTTCTACAATAGAAATTCAAAATGTAGCCATCTTTAATATAAACGGACAATAATTGGTGCAAAAAGAACTAAACGCTCTTAGCGGTCAGCTGGATCTAAGCTACCTTTCTACAGGTATTTATTTCGCTAAGGTTACTGCAAACAGAGCAACAGAAACTTTTAAAATCATAAAAAATTAAAAATTTAGTTAGTAATTTTTTTTCATAGTTAATTTAGTTATTATAAAAACAGGATTTCTAATAATTAACAGCTTCCCCTTTTTCTATACTCACTCCATTTAGGTTTTCGGGAATCCAAGATTTCACTACCTAAAT
>CAZFUX010000131.1:0-6851 GCA_964522085.1 uncultured Aequorivita sp. | reverse complement strand
TATTGACAACACCAAGAAAAATAATGCTAAATGATTGATTATTAATCGGTTAATTGTAGGTAGTGAAATCTTGGATTCCCGAAAACCTAAATGGAGTGAGTATAATCGTTGTTTAGCAATTCAATTATTTTATGGTCTGTAAAAACTTCGCTCTGCATTTTTAAACACGGTGTACACCAATCTGCATGAAAATCTATAAATACTTCCTTTGGGTTTTTTTGAAGCGAATCTTCCAATTGTTCAAAACTAAGCCAGTGAACCGCTTTTTTCTGTGAAAAAGCGGGACTGGCTATCACTATCAAACAAATATGAAAGAAAAAAAAATTCATTAAAATTTTAAAGTGAATTGATTTTTAAACCTACAAATACAGACCTTGGTGCGCTAGGGCCGTACACATAGTTGCTATCACGGTTTTTACCGGTGTCAAAATCGTCTTGATAGCTATTTGTAACATTTTTGACACCACCATAAATTTCCACTGCAGTGCTTACTTTTGGTATATTTAAAATATACCCAAGGCGAAAAGTTAATTCTGTGAACTGTGGAGTTTCAAAATACTCATCTACATCTTGCCCTGTACCTTCACCGGCAACGTGAGTAATATCCATTTTTCCTGTATAAACCAAGTTTGCACTCGCACTTAAATTTTTAGTGGGTGTATAGGTTAAGGTGGCGTATCCATAATTATTGGGTGTGCGCAGAAATTCGCGCTTTGCAGGCGATCCCTCAATATTTTCTACGGCATCATCAAACTTGCTAGATTGGAAGGTAAAACCGGCATCAATTTCTATCACATAATCAAAATTTGCACGCGCTTCTACCGTAATACCTTTTACAGTTGCTCCGCTACCGTTTCGCTTTTCAAAACGTTCGCCAAAATCATCTTCGCCTAATGGGAATAGATAAAAGGCATCGTTTAAATGTGTGTAAAAGCCTTCAACAGTAAAACCCGCAATAAAATGCTCGGTAGCTTTATCATAATTTACGGATGCTGTAAAACTGTTAGATTTTTCTTCAAATAAATCTTCAGCAAGTGATATTCTAGAAATTCCGCCTCCTGCAAATGCAATATGTAAATCCGTATCAAAAGCTTGTGGAGCTCTAAATCCTGTTCCCCATCCTAAACGGAATTGTGTAGTTTCTTTTAATTTGTATAGTAGTGAGAGGCGTGGACTTACAATAGCATCATCTACCAAGTTGTGCTTATCGATTCGGAAACCAGATAGAAAATTTAAAGTTGGCGTGACATCCCAGTCATTTTGAACAAAAACACCTATATTTTGAGTTGTCTGATCGGTTAGATAATTATACGATTTAATTTCGTCGAAGACATCATCATAAATAAATTCTACCCCTCCAGTAAATACGGTTGACCCTCCCAAAAACGCATTAAATTTATGGTTAAATTGTGAACCCCCTTGATGTGTTGTAACTTCTGAAACTCCGTATGGTGGAGCTGCAAAGAAGGCTTGTTTTTCTAATTCATCATCGGGAATTATTCCTGTGTAATGATCGCCATCTGTAATTTGTCCGCCATAATATAAGCGAACTTTTATCTTCATTAAAATTAACCTGATAATCAAAGCTTCCCATTAAAACATTATGGGTTCGTTCTTCAGATTGGTTGGCTATAAATGTGCGGGTTTATCAACTATTTCGCCACCATAACGATATTCGAATAAACTACTAATACTCATTTCTAGTTTTGAGTTTTCTGTAGGAAGGTAAAAAGCATTTACCCCAAAAGAATTCCCCTTTAATTCAGGTAATTCAGAGTAATTATCGCCATCGGTACTTGTTCCTTCGGAGCCGCCTTTTATATAAATTGATACAAAAGGAACCGGTTTGCCATTTGCGGTTACTATACCCGACAGGGTTGTTTTCTCACTTTGTGCAAAAACAAAAGTTGTTGATAATAGTAAAAAGTAGAAAAGATGTTTCATAATAATCAAATTATTAGTTTTAGGTAATTATATTTTTAGGCAAAGCTAAAAAATATGTTTTTAATGAAAAAAATATATCTTTGTATAAACATAAATTTGATAATGACACTTGCCGAAGAAAACTATCTCAAAGCAATCTTTCATTTAGAATTAGAAACTGCTGGTGAGGTAAGTACTAATACTATAGCGGAGAGTATGGAAACCAAACCATCTTCTGTAACAGACATGGTTCAAAAGCTGGCGGAGAAGAAAATGCTGATTTATAAACGTTACAAAGGGGCTCAACTCACTGAAATTGGGAGAAAAGTAGCAGCTAACGTTATTCGTAAACATCGATTATGGGAAGTTTTTTTAGTCGAAAAATTAAACTTTCAATGGGATGAGGTACATGAAATTGCAGAACAGCTAGAGCACATTCAATCTGAAGAGCTAATTAAGCGCTTAGATAAATTTTTAGGAAGTCCAGATTTTGACCCTCATGGTGATCCAATACCCGACGAATACGGTGTTTTAAAACCTACTGAAAAGAAATTACTTTCAGAAATAGAAAAAAATGAACAGGGCGTTTGCGTGGGGGTTAAAGAATCTAGTCCAGAATTTCTACAATATTTAGATAAAAAGAAAATAAGTATTGGAACAAGAATAACTGTTTTAGGAAAAGAATTTTTTGACGGTTCCATGGTTTTACGAGTAGGGAATGAACAGTTTTTTTTCTCAAAAATTGTGGCCGAAAATATATATGTACAAACATTATAATTCAGTAAAAAAACTAAAAATCTAAGTCAAATCTATTTTTATTCACTTGTTTTTTAAACGGGGTCTACTAAAAAAGGATAATTTAAAAGATGAAAAAATTAATAATATTAAGTATAGTTATCCTCTTTTTGAGTTGTAAAAATACTTCAGAAAATAATGGAAAACTAAAAGTGGTTACAACTATCACAATGCTCACAGATTTAGTTAAAAATATTGGTGGAGATGCTATAGAGGTCCAGGGGTTGATGGGTGCAGGAGTAGATCCACATTTGTATAAAGCTAGTGAAGGCGATGTTTCAAAACTATCTAATGCCGATATTATTTTTTACAGTGGCCTGCATTTAGAAGGGAAACTAGTAGATGTTTTTGAAAAAATGGAGGCGCGTGGCAAAAAAACGATTGGTCTAGGCGAATTGCTTAATAAGAACGATCTTATTCCTTCAAAATTATTTGCTTCAAATTACGATCCACATGTTTGGTTTAATATTCAGTTTTTTAAGCAGTTTGCAGAGAACGTGACAACGGTTTTAGTTGAAACGGATCCTAAAAACGCAGATGTATTCAAAGAAAACAACCGAATTTATCAAGAAAAACTTGATGCTTTGGAGATTGGAGTAAGAGAAAAAATAGAAACCCTTCCCAAAGAAAAAAGAATTTTAGTTACTGCTCACGATGCTTTTAATTACTTTGGAAATGAATATGGTTTTGAAGTAGTTGGTTTACAAGGAATATCTACGGCAACCGAAGCTGGAGTTCAAGACGTACAAAGGTTATCAGATTTTATAATTACTAAGAAAGTAAAAGCTATTTTTATAGAAAGTTCTGTTCCGCGCCGAACAATTGAAGCGTTACAAGAAGCTGTTCTTTCAAAAAAACATGACGTTGTAATTGGCGGTTCTTTATATAGCGATGCATTAGGAAGTGCTGGTACAGTTGAAGGAACATATATTGGAATGTTTAATTATAATGTAAAAACAATAGTAGATGCATTGCAATAAATTTTAAACTGATGAAGGAAAAAAAACTTGCAATAAAAGTAGACGATTTAACGGTTGCTTACAACTATAAACCTGTGCTTTGGGATATAGATTTAGAGGTTCCTGAAGGCGTTTTAATGGCTATTGTTGGCCCCAATGGTGCAGGAAAATCCACTTTAATAAAGTCTATTCTAGGAATTATAAAACCCATAGCAGGTAGTGTAGCCATTTTTGGAAAACCTTATGAAAAACAACGTAAATTAGTAGCTTACGTTCCTCAAAAAGGAAGTGTAGATTGGGATTTCCCAACCACTGCGGCAGATGTTGTTTTAATGGGAACTTATGGAAGTTTGGGTTGGATAAAACGCCCCAGACAAAAAGAAAAGAAAGCCGCGCTCGAAGCTTTAGAAAAAGTAGGAATGCTAGCTTTTAAAAATAGGCAAATAAGTCAGTTAAGCGGTGGGCAACAACAACGCATTTTCCTAGCAAGGGCTTTGGTGCAAGATGCGTCCATCTATTTTATGGATGAACCTTTTCAAGGTGTAGATGCCACTACCGAAATTGCAATAATAAATATTTTAAAAGAATTACGGAAAGCTGGAAAAACTTTGGTAGTAGTGCACCACGATTTACAAACTGTACCAGAATACTTTGATTGGGTAACATTTTTAAATGTAAAAAAAATAGCAACTGGCCCTGTAAAAGATATTTTTAATGATGACAATTTGACTAAAACGTATGGTATTAATTATAAGGTTGCTGTCAATAAATAGAGGTATGTTTTGAAACAAAAATTCGATTCTCTTTTACAACTAAAAATTTCCGATTAAAAAATGTCAATAACTGAATATTTCAACTTGCTTTGGGCAGATTACACCTTGCGTACTATTACGTTAGGAACCGCTGTATTGGGAGCTATTTGTGGTATGTTGGGGAGTTTTGCAGTATTGCGTAAACAGAGTTTGTTGGGCGATGCAATTTCGCACGCAGCTTTGCCTGGCATTGCAATCGCTTTTTTAATTTCAGGTTCAAAAGACACCTATGTTTTAATGTTAGGTGCTTTAGTATGTGGACTGATTGGTGCTTTCTGGATTCGTGGAATTACCACAAAAACTCATCTTAAAAACGATACCGCTCTTGGTTTAATTTTATCCTTATTTTTTGGATTTGGAATGTTATTGCTTACCTATATTCAAAAACAACCAAATGCCAATCAAGCAGGATTGGATAAGTATCTCTTTGGGCAAGCGGCAACTTTGGTCGAGAGCGATGTTTTTATCATGATTGGCGTTACAGGTGTTTGCTTATTTATTATGCTTTTATTTTGGAAGGAATTTAAAATAATACTGTTTGATATGGATTACACCAAAACATTAGGTTTTAACGTCCGTTTTATTGATGCACTTGTTACATTTTTTATTGTTTTAGCAATTGTTCTAGGATTGCAAACTGTAGGCGTAGTATTAATGAGTGCTATGCTTTTAGCACCAGCTGCGGCAGCAAGACAGTGGACAAATAGTTTGGGTGTAATGGTAATTTTAGCCGCAATAATTGGTGCTATGGCAGGTGTATTTGGAACAGCAATAAGTGCAAGTCAAAATAACCTGTCTACGGGTCCAGTAATTGTGTTAGTAGCGGCAGTATTTGTGCTTTTTTCTTTTATTTTTTCACCAAGTCGTGGAATTCTATTCCGTGAAATAAGGTTTAGGCAAAATAGAAGAGATCTCCAATTGAAGAAAACACTTCAGTTTATGTATGATATAGCAAAAACACATCAAAATATTTCACACCCACACGCTAATCGTATTTTGAATAACTTTCAGGGTTTTTCAAAAAATTCGCTTCGAAAAATGGAGGAGAAAGAATGGATAACACTTAAAGGTCAAAAATGGGCTATGACAAACGTAGGGTTTAATGAAGCCAAAAACCTTTATAACCAACAACTAAAAGATGAGTAGCGCGCAATTAGAAATACAATTAATTGCTGCTATTGTTGCTGCTGCCTGTGCTATTCCTGGCGTCTTTTTGGTGCTTCGAAAAATGGCTTTAATTAGTGATGCTATAAGCCATTCTATTTTACCAGGGATCGTCATCGGATTTTTTATTACCCAAGATTTAAATTCTCCCTTATTAATTTTATTGGCGGCACTAACAGGTGTAATTACTGTAATTCTTGTTGAGATAATTCAAAAAACGGGTTTAGTAAAAGAGGATACCGCCATAGGGCTTGTTTTTCCTACTCTATTTAGCATCGGTGTAATTATGATTGCCAAAAATGCGGGCGACGTGCATTTGGACGTAGATGCCATTTTATTGGGCGAATTAGCCTTTGCTCCTTTCGATAGAATGTTAATTTCTGGTATGGATATGGGGCCAAAATCACTCTGGGTAATGGGAAGCATCTTACTTATCTCCATAACTTTGATGATTCTTTTTTTCAAAGAATTAAAAGTGAGTACTTTTGATGTAGGTTTGGCTTCAGCACTTGGGTTTTCACCTGTGGTTATGCATTATGGTTTAATGTCTGTTTCATCCATAACCGTAGTAGGCGCATTTGATGCTGTAGGCACAATTTTGGTGGTAGCATTAATGATTGCACCTGCAGCAACAGCCTATCTTCTTACCACCGATCTTAAAAAAATGTTGGGGCTTTCTATTTTCTTCGGAGTATTTTCTGCAGTTGCAGGCTATTGGTTGGCGCATATGCTAGATGCTTCAATTTCTGGATCTATGACTACGGTTTTGGGTATCGTGTTCTTAATGGTCTATTTATTGGCCCCAAAAAAAGGACTTATTTCTGTCTTATATCGCCAAAAACAACAACGGACAGAAGTTTCTTTAATTACATTTTTACTTCATCTAAATAATCATTCAGAAGAAAGAGAACGCCACATTAACCATTTACAAGAACATATAAATTGGCAAAAAGTGAGATCCAAAACAGTAGTAGATCTGGCTTTAAAAAATAATATGGTTACTATTGAAAATAATGTAGTTTCCTTAACTGAAAAAGGGAAAGATTTTACGGCAATAGCACTCGATTATATCATGACCAATAGAGACGATAAAATAGAAAATATAAAAGATGATTTCTTTTTGTTTAGGGGATAAACATTTTGTTATATACTCACTCCATTTAGGTTTTCGGGAATCCAAGATTTCACTACCTAAATT
>CAZFUX010000130.1:0-6853 GCA_964522085.1 uncultured Aequorivita sp. | reverse complement strand
TTAATTAATAAATTTAATCCTTTAATAATCGGTATCGGTTATTTAGGATTAGACATATTATTAACTTTTCTTACCCTTTATTGGCAACCAAAGAAATTGTAATTTTTATAGCATCATTAACAAATTTATCACCCAGGTTTGGGAATATAGATTTAGAGCCATAATTAACACCCCATTTGGTTCTGTCAATTTCAAAAGTTTCGCTTTTAAGCATCATTTTGTCACCTTCCATAGTTATGGTTGCAGGAAATTCAATTGCGTTAGTTTTGTCTTTAATAGTTAAATTACCTCTTACCACATTGTTTTCAACGCCTGTCATTTCAAATTTTGCAGTTGGATAGTTTTTAACATCAAAAAAGTGATCTTCTTTACCTTCTACACTTCCTTTTAAGTGTGCTTCTAGGTTAGCCTTGTCCTCACCTTCAAGATCTTCATCATTAATACTATTCATATCAATCACAAAGTTTGCAGCTTCAGCATTTCCATCGTTAAGATAAACTGTTCCAGATGAAATTTTAATAGTTCCGTTGTGTTTTCCGGTAGGTTTAGCACCTTCCCACATAATCTGTGAAGCTTCAGTGTCTACAGTATAATTTACAGCTGTTTCAGTTGCTTCAGCAGCTTCTTCAGTTGCAGCAGTATTTTTTTCTGTGTTGTTTTTACAAGAAAAGGCTCCCATTGTAATAAAAGCCATCATCGTTATTTTTAAAAATGTAATTTTCATATTATTATAAGTTTTTTTTATGAGGTGCAAAAATAGGCTTTTGGGAGAATTATACTCTTAAAGTATTATTAAAAAACGAGTTGAAATTTAAAACTGAAAAAGAGTTAATGATTTGATAAAAAGAAGTTTAGGTTAAATAGTTGCAGTTTTAAAATTTATTATTCAGAAATTGTTTTTGTCTTATTATTAACTAGAACTTTTATGGTTTTCTAGATTAAATTAAAACCTGTGACATTTTGACATTTTAAAACAAATGGCAGTACTTTTGCACCCTCTTGAAAAAAATGAAAGAAACGCTATTATGAGCAAAAACGATAATTATAAAGAAACCGAACAAGAAGAAGTAGGTTTTGACGAAGCAATAAACCAGCAGGAAACAGCTGATGAAAAAGTAACTGATGCCCTAACAGAACTTCAAGATGAATTTCAAAACGAAAAAGACCGCTACCTACGTCTTTTTGCTGAATTTGAAAACTATAAAAAACGAACCGCTCGCGAACGTATTGAAATGTTTAAAACCGCTGGCGAAGACGTAATTAGTTCAATGTTACCAATTCTAGACGATTTTGAACGTGCTTTGAAAGAAATTGGCAAAATGGAAGGTGATAACCAATTTAAAGGCGTGGAGTTAATCAACAGTAAAATGCGTGAAACGTTACGTTCCAAAGGATTAGAGCTTATGGAGGTTAAGGCTGGTGACACTTTTGATGCAGATTCGCACGAAGCAATCACTCAAATTCCAGCTCCAGACAAAAAGCTGAAAGGTAAAATAATAGATGTAGTTGAAAAAGGATATACCTTGGGCGACAAAATAATTCGCTATCCAAAAGTAGTTATAGGACAATAAAATATGAAGGAAGATTATTACGACATTTTAGGTATTTCTAAGGGCGCTTCTGAAGCTGAAATAAAAAAGGCATACAGAAAAAAAGCCATTGAGCATCACCCAGATAAAAATCCGGGAGACCACTCTGCGGAAGAGAAATTTAAAAAGGCGGCCGAAGCTTACGAAGTGCTAAGTGATGCTAATAAACGTTCTCGTTACGACCAATATGGTCATCGCGCCTTTGGCGGCGGCGGCTTTGGTGGCGGTGGTATGAACATGGATGACATATTCAGCCAATTTGGCGATATTTTTGGCAGTGGCTTTGGCGGCGGTGGTTTTGGTGGAGGCTTCGGCGGCGGCGGTCGTAGAACTGTAAAAGGAAGCAATTTGCGCATTCGTGTGCAACTTACTTTAGAAGAAATTGCTAATGGTGTAGAGAAAAAGATAAAAGTAAAACGCAAAAAACTAGCGCAAGGTACAACGTATAAAACTTGTTCAACTTGTAATGGGCAAGGACAAGTTACACGTATTCAAAACACAATTTTGGGGCGTATGCAGACCAGTGCTACTTGTAGTTCTTGTGGTGGTTTAGGACAAATTGTAGATTCAAAACCTGCAAATGCAGATGCAGAAGGAATGTTGCCGACTGAAGAAACAGTATCAATAAAAATTCCAGCAGGTGTTGTCGATGGAATGCAATTAAAAGTTTCTGGAAAAGGAAATGACGCTCCAGGCAATGGAATAGCAGGTGACCTTTTGGTGGCTATTGAAGAAAAACCGCACGAAACATTACAACGTGAAGGCGATAATCTTCACTATGATTTATACATAAGTTTTTCTGAAGCTACTTTAGGAGCTTCAAAAGAGATTGAAACCGTAACCGGAAAAGTTCGTATTAAAATTGATAACGGCACTCAGAGCGGTAAAATTTTGAGGCTGCGCAGTAAAGGAATTCCAAGTATTAATGGCTACGGAACTGGTGATTTATTGGTTCATGTAAACGTTTGGACTCCAAAATCACTTTCAAAAGAACAAAAAGATTTTTTTGAAAAAATGAGTAATGACGAACACTTTGAACCAAAACCTGAAAAAGAAGACAAGTCATTTTTTGAAAAAGTAAAAGATATGTTCTCTTAAACAAACGTTAAATAAATTATTTATATATATTTGAAAATTGCTTCTTGTTAGAGGCGATAATTTTTCTTTTTCATAGCAATTTTTTTCCCATCCAAGAATTCATTTTTTTGGGTGGGTTTTGTTTTTTAGGAATTCCTCCTAGCCCCAAAGGAGGAATGGAGGACGTTAAATAATTTACCTTCCATCTTCAACATCCGTCACTCGTTTTCCGTCATCGAGCATCTGTCATCCGTAATTCGTCTTTTTTTCTTTCTTCTTTTTTCTCTTCTCAAAATCCTTTTTGTCTAAAATAAATCATAAAAGTTCCTCATTGGGTCTTAGGGCGACCATCAAATCAATATATTTACATCCTTCAAATAAAACACATGGAAAAACTTTTAGTGGTCAACAATGTTTCCAAAGTCTATGGTGATTATACAGCGCTTAACAACGTTTCCATAGCAGTAGAAAAAGGAAGCATTTTCGGACTATTAGGCCCAAACGGCGCCGGAAAAACAACTTTAATCAGAATAATAAACCAGATTACTATGCCAGATTCTGGTTCGGTAATTTTAGATGGCAAACCACTTCAGCCTGATGACATTAAGCATATAGGTTATCTACCCGAAGAACGCGGACTCTATAAAACTATGAAAGTAGGCGAGCAGGCACTCTATTTGGCGCAACTTAAAGGGCTATCAAAAAAAGAAGCAAAAGAACGCCTTAAATATTGGTTTGAGCGTTTAGAAATTGGCGATTGGTGGGATAAAAAAATCCAAGAGCTTTCTAAAGGAATGGCGCAAAAAATTCAGTTTGTGGTTACTGTTCTTCACAAACCAAAATTGCTCATTTTTGACGAACCTTTTAGCGGTTTCGATCCTATAAATGCAAATCTTATAAAAGATGAAATTTTAAAACTTCGCGATGAGGGGGCAACCGTTATTTTTTCAACCCATAGAATGGAATCGGTTGAAGAAATGTGCGATCATATTACCCTAATTCACAAATCGAACAAAATTCTGGACGGAAGATTGATAGATATTAAACGTGAATACAGGAGTAATATGTATGAAATTGGTTTAATAACGCCAAACCACGCAGCTACTTCGGCTTTGCTAAAAGAAAAATTTGAAATTTTTCCTGCAACCTTCAAGAGTATAAACGACGAACTTCAATATAAAGTAAAAATACCAGATTCCGTTTCCACAAACGATTTTGTAAGTTACTTAACCTCACAAGGGCAACTCACGCATTTTGTAGAAGTTATACCTTCTGCCAGCGATATTTTTATTGAAACCATCCAAAAAAATTAGAATCTGATGAATCATCTTCCGCTTATCATAAAAAGGGAATACCTTACCAAAGTTCGCAACAAGTCGTTCATAATTATGACTTTTTTGAGTCCCATTATTTTTGTGGGCATTTTTGCATTAGTTGGTTATTTATCAAGCTTAAACAGCGACACCATTCGTACAATTTCAGTATTGGATGATAGTGGATTGTTTGCTGCCGAATTTCAAAGCACGCCTCATACACAGTATAAAATTATACCAAATATTTCGTTAGAAGAAGCAAAAAAAGAAGCCGAAACTGATGAAATTTATGGCTTGTTGTACATTCCAAAAACAGAAAATCTAGAATCACTTTCCAAAGAAATTACTTTTTATTCTGAAGATTCACCATCGCTTTCAATGATGAACGACATCAACAAGATGCTTGAAAAGAAAGTGAATACACTTAAATTGAAAGAAGCCGGAATAGATTCTGAAATCATTAAAAACCTTCACATAGATATTAGTGCCAATCAAGAAACTTTTAAAGGAAAAGAAACATCTAAATTAGGCGCTGGCTTAAAACTTGGATTTGGTGGTGCAGCAGGCTATTTGTTGTTTATGTTTATTATTATATACGGCAATATGATAATGAGAAGCGTAATTGAAGAGAAAACAAGCCGAGTTATAGAGGTTATTATTTCATCAGTAAAACCTCGTGTTTTACTTTTAGGAAAAATATTCGGAACTACATTAGCAGGCATAACACAGTTTTTAGTGTGGGTAGTGCTAATTTTAGTGTTGATGACCGTTGTAACGTCTATTTTTGGGATAGATCCTTCAGCTTCTCCTTCACAACAAATGTTAGAACAGAGTGTAGATGGTGGCACGCAACAGATTTTGCAAGATATAATAATGGAAATTAACAATTTACCCATTGCGAATTTAGTTGTAATGTTTATTCTTTTCTTTGTGGGGGGGTATTTATTATACGCTTCGTTATATGCTTCTGTAGGAGCAGCGGTTGATAGTGAAACTGACACTCAGCAATTTATGATGCCTATATTAATGCCACTTATTTTAGCGGTTTACGTAGGTTTTTTCACAGTTATTGATAACCCACACGGTACCGTTTCGCAGGTGTTTTCGTATATTCCTTTTACGTCGCCAGTGGTAATGTTAATGCGAATTCCGTTTGGAGTTCCTATTTGGCAACAGATTGTTTCAGTATTAATTCTTTTTGGAAGTTTTATTGGTATGGTTTGGTTTGCGGCAAAAATTTATCGCGTGGGGATTTTAATGTATGGTAAAAAGCCTACTTACAAAGAGATTTTTAAGTGGTTTAAATATTAAGAAACAAGATTGCCAAAAATTAGACTTATTTTAGGGTCGAAATAAAATTAAAACACCAATGCCAAGAATATTAATAATAGAAGACGAAGCAGCAATAAGAAGAGTTTTAGTGAAAATTCTTTCTGAAGAAAACCAAGGCTACGAAGTTTTTGAAGCCGAAGACGGCCTCGCAGGAATGGAAATTCTTAAAAAAGAAGATTTTGATCTTGTGCTTTGCGATATAAAAATGCCAAAAATGGATGGTGTTGAGGTTTTGCAAGCCACAAAAAAAATCAAACCAGAAATACCAATGGTTATGATTTCGGGTCACGGCGACCTTGACACGGCTGTAAATACAATGCGTTTGGGCGCTTTCGATTATATTTCAAAACCGCCAGATTTAAATAGATTGTTGAACACTGTTCGTATCGCTTTAGATAGAAAAGAATTAGTAGTTGAAAATACACGCCTAAAAAAGAAAGTTTCTAAAAACTACGAAATGGTAGGCGAATCGCCCGAAATTGGCAAGATTAAAGAAATGATTGAAAAGGTTGCGCCAACTGAAGCCCGTGTTCTCATTACAGGTCCAAACGGTACTGGTAAAGAATTGGTAGCACATTGGTTACACCAAAAAAGCGAACGCAACAAAGGTCCAATGATAGAAGTGAATTGTGCTGCAATACCAAGTGAATTGATTGAAAGTGAACTTTTCGGTCACGTAAAAGGCGCATTTACTTCAGCAAATAAAGACAGAGCAGGTAAATTTGAAGCTGCAAACGGTGGTACCATTTTTTTAGATGAAGTAGGCGATATGAGTCTTTCCGCGCAAGCAAAAGTATTAAGAGCGTTACAAGAAAACAAGGTACAAAGAGTTGGTAGCGATAGAGATATAAAAGTAGATGTGCGCGTACTTACAGCAACCAACAAAGATTTAAAGAAGGAAATAGCAGAAGGCAATTTCCGTGAAGATTTGTATCACAGATTAGCGGTAATACTAATAAAAGTACCTTCGTTAAATGATAGGAGGAATGATATACCGCTGTTGGTTGATTATTTTTCTGAAAAAATTTCAAGCGAACACGGTACGGCAAAAAAGAAATTCACAATCAAAGCAATAAAATTATTGCAAGAATATGATTGGACAGGAAATATACGTGAATTGCGTAACGTTGTAGAGCGTTTAATCATCCTAGGTGGAAAAGAAATAAGCGAAGAGGATGTAAAATTATTTGCAAGTAAATAACGCAACAACGTAGAGGCATAAAAATACATTGTGTGTCTTGAATGTTTAAGAAAACATGTTGGTCACAATATATGAAAGAACAAAAACTCAATCACTATACATTACCTGCTGACGGAAAATGGCAGACTATTTTGACTGACCTTGACGGACTTTCTGCTTTTGAAATTAGTGGGTACGCTCAAGGAATCAAAGGGACTGGTAAGTATTGTGTGGTTCATTCAATTGTATTAAATGCTTATAAAGGAAAAGGAGGTCGAATGCATTCGAAATATGATTATTATGGATGCCGTCAGACTGTCTAAAAACCACCCTTAAATATTTAAAATTGAGCGCTTAACTAT
>CAZFUX010000129.1:0-6853 GCA_964522085.1 uncultured Aequorivita sp. | reverse complement strand
TTATACAAATCTAATTTAATCACATAAAGTCGTACCAACAATAGTAGACACTCCAGTGTGAGCCAAAGGATCGGTTGGTTTGGTATTTTGTGAATTCATATTTAAACTTGAAATAATTGAAAGTAGAAAAATGATACATTTCATAATAATAGGTTTTATAAATTTAAATATAATTCTGATTTTCTGAAAAATTACAAAAAAACCCCTGCATTTGTTGCAGAGGTTTTAAAAAATTATTGATTCTTAAAGACTACCCTATCAAACTCGCGCTTAAATATTCGCGGTTCATACGGGCGATGTTTTCCAAAGAAATACCTTTTGGGCATTCAATTTCGCAAGCTCCAGTATTGGTACAGTTTCCGAAACCTTCTTTATCCATCTGCGCCACCATATTTAAAACGCGCTCTGTTGCTTCAATTCTTCCTTGTGGAAGTAAAGCAAACTGACTAACCTTAGCAGAGGCAAATAGCATTGCACTTGCGTTTTTACAAGCTGCTACACATGCACCACAACCAATACAAGTTGCAGCCTCAAAAGATTCGTCTGCATCGTGTTTGTTAATAGGAATAGCATTAGCATCAATAGTATTTCCAGAAGTATTTACTGAAATAAAACCACCAGCCTGCTGAATTCTATCAAAAGAACTTCTATCAACAACCAAATCTTTTATTACTGGGAAAGCCTTTGCTCGGAATGGCTCAATAACAATGGTATCGCCATCGTTGAACATTCGCATATGCAATTGGCAGGTTGTTATTAATCTATCAGGTCCGTGTGGTTCGCCATTTATTTGTAGTGAACAAGCGCCACAGATTCCTTCGCGACAATCGTGATCAAAAACTACAGGTTCCTCGCCTTTGTTTATTAAATCTTCATTAAGAACGTCGAGCATTTCTAAAAAAGACATGTCACCTTCTACTCCGTCAATAGGATATGTTTTTAGTTCTCCTTTTGTTGTTGCGTTTTTTTGACGCCAGATTTTTAGTATTAGCTCCATAATCTATTTATATGATCTCGATTTAACTTCAATATTTTCGTACTCCAATTCTTCTTTGTGAAGCACTTCATTTCCTGGATCTCCAATGTATTCCCAAGCGGCAACGTACATAAAGTTTTCGTCATCTCTCAGGGCTTCTCCTTCTTCGGTTTGGTATTCTTCACGGAAATGACCACCACAGCTTTCATTTCTATGCAATGCATCTTTCGCAAACAATTCGCCTAACTCAAGGAAATCTGCAACACGTGTTGCTTTTTCAAGTTCAGCATTCATTTCGTTCATCTCTCCTGGAACTTTTACATCTTTCCAGAATTCTTCACGTAACGCTCTAATATCTGTCATTGCTGATGCTAAATCTTTTGCATTACGTGCCATTCCACATTTGTTCCACATAATGTGACCCAATTTTTTATGGAAATAATCTACAGAATGTACTCCTTTATTGTTTATCAACTTCTCCAAAAGTTCACGAACCTTATTTTCGGCATCGTCAAAATCTTTCGTATCTGTTGGTATTTTTCCTGTTTTAATATCTTGAGATAAGTAATCGCCAATAGTGTATGGCAAAACAAAGTAACCATCTGCCAAACCTTGCATCAATGCCGAAGCGCCCAAACGGTTTGCACCGTGATCGCTAAAGTTAGCTTCACCAGTTACATAGCAACCCGGAATTGTAGATTGCAAGTTGTAATCTACCCAAACGCCGCCCATTGTGTAATGCACCGCAGGATAAATCATCATTGGGCTTTCGTATGGATTTTCATCTACGATTTTCTCGTACATCTGAAACAAGTTTCCATATTTATCTTCGATAACTTTCTTACCAAGTTTTGTAACTTCTTCTTTGGCAGGATTATGGTTTCCGTGCATTGCGGCTTGCTCTTTTCCGTAGCGTTCTATTGCAGTAGCAAAATCTAGAAAAACTGCTTGTCCTGTTTTATTAACACCAAATCCAGCATCGCAACGCTCTTTTGCAGCTCTAGATGCAACATCACGTGGCACCAAGTTTCCAAAGGATGGATATCTTCTTTCTAAGTAATAATCTCTTTCTTCTGCTGAAAGATCAATCGGTTTTTTCTTTCCTTGGCGAATAGCTTCAGCATCTTCCATTTTCTTCGGAACCCATATTCTACCATCGTTTCTTAAAGATTCAGACATTAAAGTAAGTTTACTTTGATGGTCTCCTGAAACAGGAATGCACGTTGGGTGAATCTGCGTATAACAAGGATTTGCGAAATAAGCGCCTCTTTTATGAATTTTCCAAGCAGCAGTTGCGTTACTTCCCATTGCATTTGTTGATAGGAAGAAAGCATTACCATAACCACCTGAAGCAATAACTACAGCGTGTGCGGAATGTCTTTCAATTTCGCCTGTAACTAAATCACGAGCTATAATTCCTCTTGCTTTACCATCTACGATTACTAAGTCTAGCATTTCGTGACGGTTGTAGGGTGTTATTTTTCCACGGTTTATTTGGCGGTTCATTGCTGAATATGCTCCTAAAAGCAATTGCTGTCCCGTTTGTCCTTTCGCATAAAAAGTTCGTGAAACTAAAACCCCACCAAAGGAGCGGTTGTCCAAATATCCACCATATTCACGTGCAAAGGGAACACCTTGTGCTACGCATTGGTCAATAATATTTACTGAAACTTCAGCAAGACGATACACGTTGCCTTCGCGAGAACGGTAATCGCCACCCTTTACGGTGTCATAAAACAACCGATAGTATGAATCACCATCACCTTGATAATTTTTCGCAGCATTTATACCTCCTTGTGCAGCAATAGAGTGTGCACGACGTGGGGAGTCTTGATAGCAAAATGTTTTTACGTTATATCCTAATTCGGCAAGGGTTGCAGCGGCGCTTCCGCCAGCAAGTCCTGTCCCTACCATAATAACGTCTATATTACGTTTGTTGGCAGGGTTTACTAGGTTTATATCGTTTTTATAATTTGTCCACTTATCGGCTAAGGGTCCTTTTGGAATTTTGGAATCTAATTTCGACATTGCTTTTTCTTTTAGTGGATTTGATTAAAGTGAAGGTAAAGGGCTATGAAAATAAAGCCTAACGGAATAAACACTGCGTAAAACTTTGTAAATCCTTTTAGCCCTTTTGAAAATTTATTATTCCAGCCCATACTTTGAAAAGATGAAGAAAAACCATGCCAAAGGTGAAGCATTAACAATATAAAAGACAAGCAGTAAAGACCCACTCGAACAGGATTTTCAAATTTATGAACCAATTCTAGGTAATAACGAGTAGCGTCCAGCGGATTGCTCTCAATATATTTATGCATTATTTCTGGAAACCAGAAATCGTAAAAGTGAAGCCCTAAAAAAGCTAAAATTACGGCACCGCTAATAATCATATTTCGCGAAGTCCAAGTTGAGTTTTTGTTGCCTTTAAAAGATTTATAACTGATTTGCCTTGCGTTATTGTTTCTTATTTCAAGCACAATACCCATTATAAAATGGAAAACAACTCCAATAATTAGAAGCGGTTGCGCAATAAATTGCACAGCGAAATTGTGCCCCATAAAATGCGATAAGCTATTAAAGGTATCGGGATCAATAACCGAAGTGATATTAATGATGAAATGCTGCGCCAAAAAAATGACGAGAAATAAGCCGGAAAGCGCCATAGCTACTTTTCGGGCAATTGAAGAGGTTAGTATTGCCATTGGAGTTTTATTTCTAAAATAGTTAGACAAAAATACACTTCAAACCGTTTGCTACCAAACATTCTTAATTGTTTAAAATTTATTTAGAATGGGTTTAAATATATTACTTAACCTCGAAATCAGAAATTATGCTTTTCTCATTCACTGATACATTTACTTTATATTTCCCTTTTGGAAGATAGTATTTATCATTTTCGGCTTTCTTTACTTTAGTATTGGTTTTATCAAAATTTTTGCTTCCTTTTTCAGAAATAGTAAGATCATAATCAAACACATTTACACCTTTTGAAGCATCAACAGAAAGGTTTTGCAGCTCTTTTCCATCTTCAGTTTTGATAATAATAGTTGCTTTTCCACTTTGCGGACTGTAAAACTGAATATTCACTTTTGGCTCATACTCTTCGCTCCAAGTGCTCCATTTGCTTCCCCATCGTGGAGAAAAATTTACAGCAGCTATTTCTGTTATAACAACTTCGTTTTTATTTGTTTCATTCAGATTTTGAAGCAAAGCGATATTAGCTTTATAAAGCGATCTTCCGTGAGTTCCTAAAACCAAATCTTTCGCTTCGGGCTGTATTACCAAATCATGAACCGCAACATTTGGAAGGTCTTTTGAAAATACTTCCCAACTTTCACCACGATTGAAGGAAACGTAAGCTCCGTTATCCGTTCCCAAGTAAAGTAAATTTTCATTAACCGGATCTTCTTTAATTACGTTTATTGGGGAAGCTGGCAGATTATTACTGATGCCTTTCCAAGTAACGCCATAATTTTCACTAACATACGCATAAGGCTTAAAATCGTCCCAACGATACCCATTTAAGGTAACATAAACACGTTCTTTTTTATGTGAAGAAGCAATAACACGGCTTATCCAAAGGTCTTTTGGAAAACTGTCTGAAATATTTGTCCAATTTCCGCCTCCATCTTTTGAAACGTGTAATAAACCGTCGTCGCTTCCTGTATATAACAATCCAAATTGAAACGGCGATTCACTAATACTTGTTAACGTTCCATAAGCTACATTACCTTGTTTTCCGCCTTGTGTTAAATCTTCCGAAATTGCTATCCAGTCATCGCCTTGGTTCATGCTTCGCATTAATTTATTACCCCCTAAATATATAATATCTTGATTATGTGGGCTTAATAAAATAGGCGTCTGCCAGTTGAAGCGATACGGGCTATCGCCCAATTCATGTTTTGGTTGAATATTTTTGGATTCGCCTCCGTTTCTATCCAGTCTATAATAATTCCCAAATTGAAACCCTGTGTATACAATTTTGTTATTTCGGGTGTCAATCTGGACGTGCATGCCGTCGCCGCCCATAATAAATTCATAAGGATATTTACCATTTTGACGCCAACCCGGACTGGCTTCATAATCTTGTGGGCCTACCCAAACACCATTGTCCTGCAAACCGCCATAAACATTGTAATTCTTTTCATGATCCACATTCACAGTATAGAATTGCCCAACTGCTGGGGCATTGTTCTTTATCCACGTTTTACCATCATCATAACTTATATTTACACCACCGTCGTTACCATCAATTAAATGACCCGACATTTTAGGGTTTATCCATAAGGCGTGGTGATCTGCGTGCACGTTATCGGCATCAATACTTTCAAAAGTTTTTCCTCCATCAGAAGATTTTAAGATAGGCACTCCATAAATATAAATCTTGTCGGAATCGTTTGGATCTACATGAATTTTTCCGAAGTAATAACCGTAGGAATAATATAAATCATCCAAAAAACCTTCGTGGGTTTTGTTCCATGTTTTTCCGCCATCGGTACTTTTATATACCTCTGCGCCTATAACTAGAGTATTGAACAAAGCTGAATTAGCATCTTCTAAATACTTTGCAATATCTTCAGGTTTTACAGTGCCTACACGAACCATTTGCTTAACATTTTCTGAACGATATTTTTCCTGAAAACCGTTCATTTTTAAAAATTGATTCAACTTTTTATCGTCCAATGCAAGAAAAGCAGCCACATCTAGTTTTTTGAAATCGTCTTTTGTTAATATATCTGTTTCTTCTTTTTTTGACTCTTCTTTTCTGTGAAATTGGTTGTCTACAATTAAATAAACAGTATTATCATCAACAACTGCGGTTCCCATCCTACCCATTCCTTCACCAATTGGCAATCCACTATCTCCTGAAGAAATCTTAGTCCAAGTATTTCCAGCATCAATACTTTTATAGATTCCGCTGCCTTCACCGCTACCTCTAAAATTCCAAGCTTTACGATCTTTGTCCCAAGCAGAGGCATACATTATATTGAAGTTTTTTGGATTAACTGAAATTTCGATTATACCTGTTTGGTCATTTATAAAAAGTGTTTTGTTCCAAGTTTTGCCACCATCTTTCGTTTTAAAAACGCCACGTTCGTTATTATTGGAATACAAATGTCCAACCGAACCCACAATTACTTCGTTTGGATTTAAAGGATTAATAAGAATACTACTAATGTGGTGGCTATCTGTAAGCCCAACGTTTTGCCACGTTTCTCCTTTATCATCACTTTTTAATAACCCTATTCCTGCATAAGAAGAACGTGAAGCATTAACTTCTCCAGTACCTACCCAAATAGTATTATTTTGCCAATCTACAGAAATACAACCCACGTTCTGTGTTGGACTGTTATCCATTACTGAAATAAAAGAATTTCCGTTATTATTGGTGTACCAAAGTCCACCGCTGGCGTAACCAACATAAAACTCAATGGGATTGTTTGGGTTTACCGCAAAATCAACCACCCGCCCGCTCATAATGCTGGGGCCAATGCTTTTAAAAGACAGGTTTTTAACGGGAGAAGTCTGCGCCAGTTGTGTTTTCTGCTGAAGGGCTGTTTCTAATATTGATGCTGAAGTAATTGGTTGTTGTGAAAAAGTTAGCGCTGAAGCAAAACAGAGCATCAAAAGAAATAAATTTTTCATAGAAGTAATTTTGAAAAATTGAAGATACTTAAACGCAACGGATTATACAATAAGATAGTTGTTTGAGAGCAAATGAAATTTTAAATCAGTACATTTTGAAGATGGTATTTCTCTTATAGAATAATCGGTTTTGAAGACCTAAGACATGTTATATACTCACTACACATAGGAACCCTAAAAATCGGGTTTAATAATTTGAAAATTATCTAAGAGTATTTTCTCAAATTCTTT
>CAZFUX010000128.1:0-6865 GCA_964522085.1 uncultured Aequorivita sp. | reverse complement strand
ACCCAATTGAAGTCCTAAATAATAAGTGTGTTGCACTTATGGGTTGAACTCAGCAAATAATAACTTTTTGAATTACAAAGTTATTATTTTCCATTTACCAAAAACCAGTAACCTCAAAAAGTGAACGTATAAATAAATTTCATTATTAGTTACGTTGCTTTATATTTGTCCAATAACAACCCCGCGTTTTATGAAGTTTTCGTTTATTCTATTATTTTTAATTGTTGCTATTTGCGCTACTTCCTGTGTTACAACCAAGCAACTTACTTATTTACAGGAAAATACGAGCGGTACTGATACGTTGGCTCTTTTAAGAAAAAGACAGGAGCCGTACCGGCTTCAAATAAATGATTTATTGAGCATTCGTGTAAAGGCTTTAGATCAGGAAACTGTGGGAATTTTTAACCCAATAAGCGACAGTAATCCAAATGCTACAGGCGAAGAGCGCTTATATTATGACGGTTTTGTAGTGGATGACCACGGTAACATCCGCATACCAAGTTTAGGTGAAATGAATGTTTTAGGCTATACGGTAGATGAGATTAGGGAAAAGCTAGAAGAAGTTTTACTGCGCGATTATTTTAAAGAAGAAGCAAACATTTTTGTAACTGTAAAATTAGCGGGAATTCGTTATACCATTAACGGCGAAATTGGCAGTACAGGATCCAGAATAATTTATAGGGATCAAGTAAGCATTATGGAAGCCATAGCAAACAGTGGCGATATTAATCTAACAGGAGACCGCAGCGACGTAGTAATAATTAGGCAATATCCCGCAGGGCAAAAGGTGCATCATATAGATCTTACCAAACTAGACGCTATGAATTCACCTTATTATTATGTAAAACCCAACGATTTAATTTTAATAAATCCGCTACCACAAAAATCATTGGGTACGGGAACCACGGGACTACAATCTTTTACAACCATTATTTCTGTTACAACGGCATTGGTTACCACAATTTTACTACTCACAAGACTATAAAAAAACTATGAGCGAAGAATTCGAAATAAACGAAACTCTTTCAACCTTTGATTTTAAGGGCTTCCTCTATAGGCTTTTGCGCCATTGGCCATTGTTTCTCATCTCTTTGATTATAACATTTGGGGTTGCTTACTACATTAACGTTCGTAAGTTGCCCATTTATCAAATGGAAAATATGGTTTCTATAAAGGATGACCAAGACCCATTTTTCACCAGTAATACAAGCCTAACCTTTAATTGGGGCGGAACAACAGATAAAGTAAACACAGCTGTAATTACATTAAAGTCGAGATCGCATAACGAAAAGGTTGTAGAGCGACTTCAGTATTATATGAATTACTTGCGCGATGGAAAATACAGCAAAGTAAACGCCTACAAACAAACCCCATTTTTTGTTGAAGTAGACACCGCTAAATCACAAATATTAAACAAACAGCTAAAAGTTATTTTTAAAGATTCAGTAAACTTTAATTTAAGTATTTCATTTGGAGAAGCTGGAAATATTGCCTTGCAAAACTATAGCACAAAAGAAAAATCAAGCAAATTTGTAGATGCAGGAGCTTTTTCAAAAGATTTTAAAATAGGGCAGAAAATTTCCTTACCGTTTTTTAGTGGAACTTTTATGCCAAATCCGGATATGCTTTCTAAACCGGGAACTCCATATTATATTGTTTTTAGAAATTATGATGGTATCGTAAAAAAACACCTTCAAGTGCGTGTAGATCCTGAAAGCAAAGGTTCTTCGGCGCTCATTATGAGGCTTGCAGGAAATAATAAAGCCGAATTGGTAGATTATTTAAATACATCTGTAGAAGAGCTTAGCAACGCAATGTTGGAGCGTAAAAATCTATTTGCGACCAAAACCATTAAATTTATAGACAGCAGTTTAGCGCAGAAATCTGAAGAACTTTCTACTGTTGAAGATGAACTTAACAAGTTTAAAAACAAAAATGCTATTTTCAATCTTGAAAGTGAAGGTGCAGAAATTAATGCGAAGCTGAATGAATTAGACCTTCGGAAGGAAGCCGTAAACCGCGAACTTAACTATTACAATACGCTTCAAACTTACTTAATAAACCGTTCAGACTATCGCGATGCGCCAGCGCCATCTGTTGCAGGAATTTCTGAAGCTAGTGTAGTTGGTGGCGTAGGGAAAATTGTGAGTTTAGCTGAACAGCGCAACAAGCTTCAATATTCATTTAAAGAAGGAGCCCCAGTTTTTAACGATATTGACAGGCAAATAGATGCTGTAAAAACGGTTTTGCTTGAAAATATCCGTTCCTCAAAAAGTTTAAAAAACCAAGAGTTAAGTACCATAAATGGAGATATTGTCCGCAGGGAAGGCGAAATACGAAAGTTGCCAAAAGAGCAGCAAGACCTTTTAAAGATTGAGCGTCGTTACAACTTAAGTCAAGGAACTTACAATTTGTTTTTGGCTAAACGCAGCGAGGCTGGATTGGTAAAAGCGGCCAACGTTAGCGATGTAATGGTTATAGATTCTGCAAAAGATACTGGCGGCGGACAAATAGGGCCAAACACACAGCTAAGTTATTTAATGGCAGGATTGATAGGAGTTTTCTTTCCGTTGTTATTTGTATTTGTTCGGGTATTTTTTGACACTAAAATAAGCAAAGTTCAAGATTTGGAAAAAATTACCTCCATCCCATTACTCGGTATAATAGGTGAAAATCCATTAGATAATAATCTTGTTGTAATTAACAAACCAAAATCTGCTATTTCCGAAGCCTTTAGATCACTGCGCTCTAGTTTGCAGTATATTTATAGAAAACAAGGTATTGAAGGAGCGAAAACGGTACTTGTAACAAGCTCTGTAAGTGGTGAAGGGAAAACTTTCTGTTCCATTAACCTTGCTTCAGTATTTGCTTTAAGCAAAAAGAAAACTGTATTGGTAGGATTAGACCTTCGGAAACCGAAAATATTTGGCAATTTCAATATCAATAATAAAATGGGTGTGGTTAATTATCTTATAAACGAAGTAAGTGTAGATGCCATAATTCAAAAAACTGAATTAGCACATCTAGATGTAATTCCATCTGGACCAATACCACCAAACCCTGCCGAATTATTGATAGGCGAAAAACTGGATGAACTTATAAACAAACTTAAAGAAAGTTACGATTATATAATTTTAGATTCGCCACCACTAGGTCTAGTTTCAGATTCATTGGAATTGATGAAGCACGCAGATGCCACAATTTATATGGCGCGCTATAACTATACCCATAAAAACATGTTTACATTCGTAAATGAAAAATACAAGACGGGCGAGGTAAAGCATATAAGTATCGTTCTAAACGGCTATGTTGAAAAATCTGGCAAAGGTTACGGCTATGGTTACGGTTATGGAACGTATAGTAATTATGGCAATGGTTATCATGAAGATATAAAACCTTCAAGCTTTTTGGATAGGGTGAAGCAGGTTTTTAAGAGGAAATAACATCTCCCCCAACCTCCTCTTCGAAGAGGGGGCTTTTGAAATTTTTTCCTAAATAGTAATCCAATTACAACCAGTCCCTCCCTTTGAAGAGATGTTAGTAGGGATGTTTTTTCATATGTTTAATCTATGGTGAACAAAATAATTCCATATAATAAGCACCTTAAGCTTATGGCAAGAGAGCTACGGAAAAACATGACCTCTTCCGAAAAAGTCGTGTGGGAAAATATCAGAAGGAAATCTTTGGGTATAGAGTTTCATAGGCAAGTACCAATTTTAAATTATATTGTAGATTTTTATTGTCACAAAATTGGACTAGTAATTGAGATAGATGGGAGTATTCACGACAATAATTTTCTAGAAGACGCGGAGAGACAGGGAAAAATGGAGAATCAGGGATTACGTTTTTTGAGATTTTCCAATGATGAGGTTTTAAATAATTTAGAAGTGGTTTTGGGTATTATAAGGAATTATATAAAAGAGAATGCCTAAAACATCTCCCCAACCCCCTCTTCAAAAGAGGTTTTTTTACGTTTTATACTAAATAAATAATTACATCCCTCTTAACCTCCCTTCAAAGGGAGGTTAAGAGGGATGTAATTATTTATTTATTCACAGTCGTATATAAACTCACGTCATAAGATTGCTTCGGCCTGCGGCCTCGCAATGACGATTCGTGCATTGCACTTTCGTCATTGGGTGTACAGCAAAGTTACGAGGTATGTATTTACAATTAATCCTAAAAATTCCAATAAAACCTGTAATTTTGCCCCAGTACAAATAAATTGATTTAAAAAAGAGTCGATAGCATTAAAACAATGAAACAAAATCCAACAATTGCAATAATAGGTCTTGGCTACGTAGGTTTACCACTTGCTGCCGCTTTTGCAGAAAAATATAAAGTTATTGGTTTCGATATAAATTCGGAACGCATCAAGCAACTTCAAGATGGTATAGACAGTACATTAGAGCTTTCTTCCGAAGCGCTAAAAAAATCCCTTCAGCTAAAAGAGAATTCAGGTTTAATAGTTACCGATGATCCTTCACAGATGGAAGTTGCGACGGTATATATTGTTACTGTACCAACGCCAACCAATAAATTTAATCAGCCTGTTTTAATTCCGCTTGAAAAAGCAAGTGAAGCTATTGGTAGAATTTTAAAGGAAGGCGATGTTGTTATATATGAATCTACCGTGTATCCAGGCGTAACAGAAGAAATCTGTGTGCCTATTTTAGAAGAATTTTCAAAACTTACTTTCAACAAAAACTTTTATGCGGGGTATTCGCCAGAGCGAATTAATCCAGGAGATAAAGAACATACAGTTACAAAAATTTTGAAAGTAACCTCAGGATCAACGCCTGAAGCTGCAAAATATATAAACGATTTATACGGTTCAATAATAACCGCGGGAACACATTTGGCACCAACGATAAAAGTTGCTGAAGCGGCAAAAGTGATAGAAAATTCGCAACGCGATATAAACATTGCTTTTGTAAATGAACTTTCAAAAATATTTAGACTTTTAAATATTAACACCCAAGATGTTTTGGAAGCCGCAGCAACCAAATGGAATTTTTTAAAATTCACGCCAGGTCTTGTTGGCGGTCATTGTATAGGTGTAGATCCTTATTACTTGGCGCAGAAAGCACAAGAAGAAGGGTATAATCCAGAAATTATTTTAGCAGGAAGAAGAATGAACGACGGCATGGGCAATTACGTTGCACAGGAAGTTGTGAAGCTTATGATACAGAAGGAATGTAAAGTAAAAGGCGGTCACGTACTTGTACTTGGAATAACCTTCAAAGAAAATTGTCCAGATATCCGCAATAGTAAAGTAATAGACGTTATAGAAGAACTGCGTAACTACAGCTTAAATATAGATGTGTATGATCCGTGGGCAAAAGTAACAGAAGTGTCTAATGAGTTTGGTATACGATTACTTAGTGATGAGTCTCAACTTAAAAAGAATTATGAAGCTATAATACTAGCGGTTGGCCACAATGAATTTAAAACTTTTGACATAGAAAAACACAAAGCGTCCCCATCGGTTGTCTTTGACGTTAAAGCTTTTTTACCAAAAGAAAATGTTGATGGATGCCTTTAAAAATATTCTAATTTTCAAAAGTTGAATTTTTAGAATTAAAGATTAAATAATAGCAATAAATAATAATTTCGTGCAAAACCCAAAATATAACACAGCAGACCTTTCACAATTCAACTTTTTAATAACCGGTGGTGCAGGCTTTATAGGTTCTAATATTGTTGGGTATTTATTGCAAAACAATGCAAAAAAAGTACGCGTGCTAGACAATCTGGCTACTGGATTTATGAAGAATATTGAAGCATTTCAAAACAATCCAAGTTTTGAATTTATGGAAGGCGATATTCGCGATTTAGAAACCTGCAAAAAAGCAATGGAGCATATAGATTACGTTTCACATCAAGCCGCATTAGGTTCTGTGCCTCGTTCTATTAACGATCCACTAACTTCAAATGATGTAAATGTTACTGGGTTTTTAAATATGCTTGTGGCGCAAAAGGAAAGCGAGACTGTTAAAAGATTGGTGTATGCTGCTTCTAGCTCTACTTATGGTGATAGCGAGACGCTTCCTAAAGTAGAAAATCAGATTGGCAAACCTATATCTCCTTATGCGGTTACTAAATTGGTAAATGAAATATATGCTGATGTTTTTTATAAAACCTACGACACACAAACCATCGGACTGCGTTACTTTAATGTTTTTGGACCTAACCAAAGTCCAACAGGAGCTTATGCTGCCGTAATTCCATTATTTATGCAGGCTTTAAAGGATGAAAAAGCGCCAACCATAAATGGCGATGGTGAGCAGACGCGCGACTTTACCTTTGTGCAGAATGCCGTACAAGCAAACGTCCGTGCCTTTTTTGCAGAAAAAGAAGCTGTAAACGAAGTTTTTAACGTGGCTTATGGCGACCGAATAAGTTTAAATACGCTGTGGGAAGATCTTCAAACTATTTCTGGTAAAAAATTAAATGCTATTTATGGCCCTGACCGTAAAGGCGATGTAAAAGATTCGTTGGCAAATATTGATAAAGCAAAAAAGCTTTTGGGATATGATCCTTTGTTCTCTGTGAAGGATGGAATGGGGATTACTTGGAAGCAATTTTAAGGTGCTTTCAAAAAAATTATTCTTAGTATTTTACAGTTTTAGTTCTCATAGTCTAGTCGGTCTGTCGTGATTCTAGCAGGCAGTATATACGGTTACCGGATTAAAATTGGGACAGGCTCAGTTTCTTTTCTCTGACAAGCCTAAATTGAAATATATTTCCTTTACTAAAATTACAAATTCTTAGCGTTTACGTAGATTATTATGTAGTCCTTTCTTTTTTACTATACTCACTCCATTTAGGTTTTCGGGAATCCAAGATTTCACTACCTAAATTA
>CAZFUX010000127.1:0-6868 GCA_964522085.1 uncultured Aequorivita sp. | reverse complement strand
TTAGGTAGTGAAATCTTGGATTCCCGAAAACCTAAATGGAGTGAGTATATGTACAAAAAATATAAAAATCTTATAAAAGGACAAGTCCCTAATAGACCAGAGCAACTTTGGGTAAGCGATATCACTTATATTAAAACTCAAAATGGTCATAATTACCTAGCACTAGTCACAGATGCCTATTCTAAGCAAATTATGGACTATAAACTAGACCATCATGAGAACATCGCTTTGTACTGATGTGCTATCTATGGCTATTAAAAATAGAAAATATCCCAAACAAAAACTCATACATCACTCTGATAGAGGTTTTCAATACTGCAATCCTAAATATACAGAATTTGCTAAACAAAATGGAATAACAATGAGTATGACAGAATAATACGACCCATACGAAAATACTGTTGCAGAACGTATTAACAGAACTCTTAAATACGAATATGGCTTAAAGAAAACTATTAAAAATACAGACTTAGCTCAAAAAAAAATGACTGATGAAGCTGTATCTATCTACAACCATTTAAGAACGCATTTTAGCCTAGATTTAAGGAAACCTTTTGAAGTGCATAATAATCCTGACATCAAATATAAAACCTATCGGAAAAACAAAGTAAATTTGACAGAACTAACAATTTAAAAACTGACCTAGTTCAAACTATTTTTTTGCCTTCTAAATGGCTAAAAAAAATCTTTTGAACGGTGAAAATTAACAGAAAAAAGGTCAGCCTATTTCACTATAATACACAATCCTGCTTCTTATGATTATTATTCCCTTTTGAAAAGAGTGTTTTTTAGACTAAAGCATCTTTTATTTGCCTCATAGCTTTTTTAATTTCGGCTTCGGAGGTAGCATAAGAAAGACGAATACAGTTGGGGTCTCCAAATGCTTCGCCAGTAACTGTAGCCACTTTAGCTTCTTCTAAAAGATAGAGTGAAAAATCTGAGGCAGTATTAATATTTTTTCCACGTAATGTTTTTCCGAAGAAATAGGAAATATCTGGAAAAACATAAAATGCCCCTTCAGGTAGATTAGTTTTAAAACCTTCAATTTCAGAAAGTAATCCTACGATCAACTTTCTTCTTTCTTTAAAGGCATCTACCATAAACTGTATTTTGCTCGGCAGATTTTCCAAAGCGGCTATAGTAGCTATTTGAGCAATGCAGTTTGCGCCGCTGGTTACTTGGCCTTGCATTTTATTGCAAGCTTTTGCGATCCATTCTGGTCCACCAATATAGCCGATACGCCACCCAGTCATAGAAAATGCTTTTGAGACTCCATTTATAACAACGATACGGTCGTACATATCTTCAAATTCCGCCATAGAAGCATGACTACCACTAAAATTGATATGTTCGTAAATTTCATCACTTAGAACAATAATTTCAGGATATTTAACCAAAACGTCAGCAAGCTTACGAAGTTCCTTTTTGCTGTAAACAGAACCACTTGGGTTGCAAGGAGAACTGTAAATTATCATTTTTGTTTTTGGTGTAATGGCAGCTTCTAGTGCTTCTGCGGTTACTTTGAAATCTGTTTCAATAGAAGTTGAAATTTCTTTTGGTACACCGCCTGCTACTTTACACTGGTCTGCATAACTTACCCAATATGGAGCAGGAAGTAAAACTTCATCGCCTTCATCTAAAAGCACCATTGTTAAATTTGCCAAAGATTGTTTGGCACCTGTAGAAACTACTATTTGCGAAGGCTTGTAGTCGAGATTATTATCTCGCTTAAATTTTGTGATAATGGCTTTTTTTAAATCACCATAACCATCTACAGGAGTATAAGAATGGTAGTCGTCCTTTATAGCTTGGATTGCAGCTTCTTTAATAAATTCGGGTATTGGAAAATCTGGTTCTCCAAGACTTAATCCAATAATGTCTACTCCTTGTTCTTTTAGTTCTCTTGTTTTGGCAGCCATAGCCAGAGTGGCCGAGATTGCCATCTCGTTCACGCGTTTTGAAAGTCTGTTATCCATAATAATTATGCTGTAACGGCAGGCTTTAACCCCATTTTTTTTAGATGTCTAAAATGAGATGCAAGCGCTAGTCGGATAGTTTTATATTCTTTATAAGGTAAGTTAAATTCTTTGGTTGTGCTTTTTACAATTTCTGAAATATTCTTGTAATGAATATGGCTAATATATGGAAAAATATGGTGTTCTACTTGATGGTTCAAACCACCAGTGTACCAATTTATAATTCTGTTATTAGTAGAAAAGTTCATCGTTGTAAACAATTGATGGATTGCCCAAGTGTTTTTCATGGTACCGCTATTGTCTGGAAGTAGGATTTCTGTATCCTCAACAACATGAGCAAGCTGAAAAACAACACTCAAAATAAGCCCGGCAACGTAATGCATTATAAAAAAGCCGATTAAGACTTTCCACCAAACAATATTGAAAAATAGAATAGGAATAACAATCCAAAGTGAAACATAAATCAATTTAGTAATTACCAAAATACTCCATTGGGTTGCAGGTTTAGGTAATTTACCGAAGGAAAGTTTCCGTGACAGATATCTTTTAGTTTGAAAGAAATCTGTAGTCAACACCCAGTTAAATGTTAATAGACCATAAAAGAATAAGCTATACCAGTGTTGATATTTGTGCATTTTATTCCATTTGGAATGTTGTGAGAATCGTAGAATTCTACCCGCTTCTAAATCTTCATCATGACCATGAATATTTGTATAGGTATGGTGCAGTACGTTGTGTTGTACCTGCCAGTTATATACATTACCAGCAAGAATATAAATGCTGCTACCCATAACTTTATTGACCCATTTTTTAGAGGAGTAAGCGCTGTGGTTTGCATCGTGCATTACGTTCATGCCTACGCCAGCCATACCCACGCCCATAACAACTGTTAATAGTAATTGTACCCATCCTGGGAAATCGAGTGTTAATAATAAAAAATAAGGGGTAAGGTAGATTGAAAACATGATAATTGTCTTCAAATGAAGCTTCCAATTACCAGTTTTGTCTATGTTATTGTCCTTAAAATAGTCGTTAACACGCTTGTTCAGTGTTCTAAAGAATTTAGCACTGTCTACTCGTGAAAAATTTAGATTTTTATATACCAAAATATTTTGTTTCTGTGGAAATTACAAAAATAATCATCTTTTACGGAAATCTAAGGTTTCCATTTCACAATTTTATCAAAGATAACCTACTTTTGTATCTTAATTAAATTTATGGAACTACTATCTAAATATTTTCCAGAACTTTCTGAAGTTCAAAAAGATCAATTTTTAAGACTACAAGAACTTTACGAAGATTGGAACCTGAAAATTAACGTCGTTTCCCGAAAGGATATTGACGAGCTATATTTAAAACATGTGTTGCATTCGCTTGGTATTGCAAAAATTCAATCGTTTCTTCCGGGTTCAAAGGTTTTAGATGTTGGCACTGGAGGAGGTTTTCCAGGTATCCCGCTAGCTATTTTGTTTCCTGATGTTCAGTTTCATTTAGTAGATAGCATCGGCAAAAAAATTAAAGTTGTTGAAGAAGTAGTGGAAGGCTTGCAGCTTAAAAATGTGAAAGTCACCAACGCGCGTGTAGAAGATATTTCTGGAAAATATGATTTTATAGTAAGCCGCGCCGTAGCTCAAATGGATACTTTTGTGCATTGGGTAAATGGTAAAATTGCTAAAAAAAGCCATCACGAACGTAAAAATGGAATTCTGTATTTAAAAGGTGGTGATCTAGCTGAAGAATTAAAATATTATCCGAAAGCAACTGTCTATGCACTAAATGATATTTTTAAAGAAGATTACTTTGAAACCAAAAGTGTTGTTCATCTGCCTATGAAATATAAAGTTTAGGAATTAATATTCATACTTCGACTTCGCTTAAAAATCGAGTTTCAGTTGTCATTAAATACTATCTTTTCGTTCTTAATTGAATATTTCATATTGCTGAAATTTATATAAACTAAAACCCATCCAATGTTCAGAACATTGGATGGGTTAAAAAAATCCGAACGAATCGAGGTTTTTTTAAATATTTAAGAATTTGTTTTAGTTAGCAATCAAGAACTTCTTAGTAGTAACAAGATTGTCTTTTATAATCTTCATAAAATAAGTTCCAGCTTGTAGTTGCGAAACATTTATTTGCGCATCCATCGAAATGTTATTTTGTGAGATAATCATTTTTCCAAGAATATCGAATACTTGAATGTTCGCATTTTCAGCATTTGTAACGTTTAATATTGAAGTTGCTGGATTTGGAAATAAACTAATATCTTCAAGTTTATTTTGGTTTACGCCCATTACACCATCACTAGAAAACGGAGAGCGTTCTCCATTACCATAATTACCATCGGTATGATATAGCTGAGTTCCTTGACTGTCAGTTATGGTTATTTCACCACCACCATTACTCGCAGTATCTAAAATTCTGAATTCATAACAGTCCGCTGTGAATGTAAAGTTTTCAGTTATTGTTTGTGGAGCGTTGTTGGGGTAAGGACCACCATGGTAAACAGAAGTACCATTTGAGTCGTAAATATACCATCTAATATCGCTTCCGCGATTGTCTACTTTTAGAACCATAGTAGCTAACCCTGTTCCTGCAGGAGCTTTATCAAAGTTAATAGAAGCGCTGTTGTTCGAATTGTTATCATCATTTGGAATGCTTACTTCAATGGTATTAGTAGATTGTGGTGTGTAAGACACCTCTGGAAGCACAATAGACTCACTGTAAAGTGATTGTATATCACCGGTCCAATTGTGTGTATGTTGTTCATCATTAATTTTATAAGTAATAGCCAAAGAGGTAATTACGTTTTGACCCAAGTTTTGAATAGTAACCTCAGGAGTAATATTCGCCATACAATTTAATGGAACCTCGGTTATGGATTCTAGATTTGCATCGTTAGCATTTGTAAGTCCTGTGAAAGTAGGATAAGTTCTATTTCCGCTTGGTACTTCCTGATGTGTGTTAGAGATAAAAGCTATTACCTCCATATCTATGAGTGAGGTAGGTACACCATTGTAGTCTGTTGGAATAGTATAGGTGAAAGTACGATCTATAAAAGTATTTACGGTAGTAGTATTAATTACCTCACCCCATTGACCTGTAATCATCTCAACTAAGCGGTGCATATGTTTGTAATTGTTTCCTGCTCCACCGCCAGATTGTGGGCCAAATGTGTTGTTCTGTAGCAATGCAACATTTAAAAAATTTGTTGCTTCTGGGCTGCTACTAGTGTAAAAACCTTCAACGTGTACGGTAAGTACATCTGTGTTTATGTCTATAGAAGCTTCTACTGCAACATTTACTGGAGAAGCAATTGACATAGTTTCGCCTGCTGAAATATCCCAAAATCTTCTGTATTGCGCAGTTCCTCCAGATGTATTTTCTCTACCAGGAAAAACGTGTCTATTAACAGTTCCAGAAGGATAGCCCGTCAAACCTGTTTGTGACACAATGGCAGATCCGTAGGGGGTTCTGAAGTCGGGTTGACTACCACTAGGCACAGCATAACCGCCTACGTGTATGTTTATTAATGAAACTCGATCGGGATCAGCATCCTGAATACCTTTTGCAATCGCATGACCTTGAGGACAATATCCGCAATGGATTCCTGTAAACTCTTCAAGAACTACGTTTTTATCTAGAGGGGAGGTTGAAACAATTGTTTGTCCATAAGCTGTTATGGCAAATAATGCAACTAGTAAGCTGAGGGGTAATTTTTTTAAAATCATAATGTTAGTGTTTAGTGTTTAGTGTTTAGTGTTTAGTGTTTAGTGAAAAAACCGCCCGTAAAAGTAGATATTTAAAAGTTACTAAAAAAAATTATAAGACATTTTTTCATGAAATTAGCATTGTGATTATTTTTTTAGTATACAACAGCTAAATGCATTACGAATTGGTTTTGATCCGTAAGGATGATAAGGAGTCAGGATTCACTTTTCGTAAATATGAACAACTGAACTAAAGTTTAGTGATGGATAATAATAGAAAGTGTGATGTTTTGCGCTGGTGAAGTAGTGGGGGCTATTTAAATTTTAGTTCGATAAATCGATTGAAATTGTGTCAACTTATATCGGGTCGGGACAGGACAAAAAAATATAAAGCCCCGAACTAGTCGGGGTCTTTCAAAATAAATAGGGTTGTACTTTAGTTCGAAATCAAAAATCTTTTTGTAGTGGTAAGATTGTCTTTTGAAATCTTCATAAAATATGTTCCAGTTTGAAATTTAGATGCATTTACTTGATTGTCCATCGAAATATTATCTTGTGAAAAGATTAATTTCCAAGAATACCGAATACTTGAATGTTCGCATTTTCAGTATTTGTAACGTTTAATATTGACGTTGCTGGGTTAGGATATAAACTGATGTTTTTAAGTTGGTTGTGGTTTACACCCATTACACCATCACTAGAGAATGGAGAGTGTTCTGCATTACCATAATTACCAGCAGTATGATATAGCTCGGTTCCTTTACTATCAGTTATGGTTATTTCACCACCACCATTACTTGCAGTGTCTAAAATTTTAAATTCATAACAGTCTGCTACTAATGTAAAGTTCTCAGTAATTGTTTGTGGTGCGTTGTTAGGGTATGGACCACCGTGATAAACGGAAGTACCGTTTGAGTCGTAAACATACCATCTAATGTCGCTTCCGCGATTGTCTACTTCTAGAACCATAGTAGCTAACCCTGTTCCTGCAGGAGCTTTATCAAAGTCAATAGAAGCGCTGTTGTTTAGATTGTTGTCATCATTTGGAATAATTACTTCAATCGTATTTGTAGATTGTGCGGTATAAGATACTTCTGGGAGTGCGATAACCTCACTGTAAAGTGATTGTATATACTCACTACACATAGGAACCCGAAAAATCGGGTTTAATAATTTGAAAAT
>CAZFUX010000126.1:0-6934 GCA_964522085.1 uncultured Aequorivita sp. | reverse complement strand
AATTTAGGTAGTGAAATCTTGGATTCCCGAAAACCTAAATGGAGTGAGTATAGATCCTGAGTATGGGTCGGTAATGCCGCCTATTTATCAAACCTCAACCTATGCGCAAACTACGCCAGGTGGGTACAAAGGTTTTGAATATTCAAGAAGTGCAAACCCAACACGTTCAGCTTTAGAAGCTGCCTTTGCTAGTATTGAAAATGGGGAATTTGGACTTGCCTTTGGCAGCGGTCTTGCAGCGATTGATGCCGTAATGAAACTTTTGAAACCCGCCGATGAGGTTATCTCAACCAACGATCTTTATGGCGGAACCTACCGCTTATTTACAAAGATTTTTGAAGGTTTTGGTATTAAGTTTCATTTTGTAGGCATGGAAAATGCCGAAAAAATTGAAGAATATATAAATAGCAAAACAAAACTTATTTGGGTAGAAACGCCAACCAACCCAATGATGAATATTATTGATATTAAAAAGGCAGCTTTAATTGTAAAAGATAAAGCACTTGCAGAAAAATTGTATTTCATACAAAACGCTAGCGGTGCCGTTTGTGGCCCACAAGATAGTTTCTTGGCATTACGAGGCTTAAAAACATTGCATATACGTATGCAACGCCATTGCGAAAACGGAAAAGCAGTTGCCGAATATTTAGCAAAACATCCAAAAATAGAAAATGTTTATTGGCCAGGTTTTGAAAACCATCCAAACCATTCAATAGCAAAAGAGCAGATGAAAGATTACGGCGGAATGATTTCTTTTGTAACCAAAGGAAATAATTATGACGAAGCTATTAAAATTGTAGAAATGCTGAAAATATTCACTTTAGCAGAAAGCCTTGGCGGTGTAGAAAGGTCTTGCAGGACATCCAGCTAGTATGACGCACGCAAGTATTGCGAAGGAAGAGCGTGAAAAAACAGGTGTTGTGGATTCATTAATTCGTCTTTCTGTAGGTATAGAAGATGTGGAAGATTTAATTGCAGATTTAAAGCAAGCAATAGGGTAGTTGAAACAGCCTAATGGAAAACAAAAAGGTTCAAATTTTGAGAAATCTGAACCTTTTTGTTTTATTCTAAATAGTACACGTAACCAATATTTACCCAAAAAAGCCAATCATTAGCTTTGTTTTCTGGAGCATCAGGGTTTAGTCCATCTACCCAATCGCTAAAATAGTTTTGCCAACGAACATCTATAAGTAGATCGTTTTGGTAGTCGAGCTTATACCTCATGCCAACACTGGCTACTAATGAAAACGCAGTGCCAGGGTCTTGTTGAAAAGAATCAAAATATTTATCGGGTGTAGATACTGGGCTATTAAGAGCGCCCAACGAAGATTTTACTTCTGGATCAAAATATGAAAAATGAATTCCGAAACTTACAAATGGAGCTATTCGGGTTTCTATATATTCAAATGTGCGGAGACTAAGTGGATAATATTCTATTTGCCCACCAAAATCTATAACAGTAGTAGAACCACTCATTGCGCGAAGTTGGTCTGCAAAAAAAGAAGTTTTGTCATCAGCTACCCACTGTCCAAAGTGCTCAAAACTGGTTTTATGGAAATCAATTTCTCCTCTAACTTTAAAGTGATCGTGCAAATATCGTCTTGCTACATTATAACCAGCGTCAGACCGGTACGTATAGTTTAAAAAATATACGAGCCCAACCCCAATACCAGTATTTCCTGTATTAGTATCAAAATCATAACGTTCTCCATAATCACTATAAAACGCCAAAGGCCCCACGACGACACCAAATTCATGGGTTACGCTGCTTTGTGATATTGCATTCTGAAGTGGAAAAGTCAACAGGAAAAATACCAATAATAATAATCTGGTATTCATTATAAGAATGGGTTTAGATTGATACTCAACAAATATATAAAAACATCTTTAACGGTGAAATTTAATAATACTATTTACCTAAATTTAAAAAAATTGACGCACAGTTTTATCATAACGCTTATATTTGCGACTTCGTTATGTTAACTGTTTAAAAAAATGTACCTTTTTCAAGCAAAACTTTAAAAGTATTAGTTAAAATACATTCTAATAGACAATTGCAACGGAATTCGCTAAAAGTAAAATAAAAAATTAAACAATGAAGCAAAGTATAAAAGATTTCATTTCTGAAGTCGAAAAGCTAAATCCCAATGAACCTGAATTTTTACAGGCAGTAACAGAGGTTGCCGAAACTGTAATTCCGTTTATTGAAGAAAATGAAAAATACGCTAACAAAATGTTACTTGAACGAATGGTAGAGCCAGAGCGCACCATTCTTTTTCGTATACCTTGGACAGACGATACGGGCAATATACAAGTAAACAAAGGGTATAGAATTCAATTTAATTCAGCTATCGGTCCCTACAAAGGAGGCCTGCGTTTTCATCCTTCGGTAAATCTTAGCATTTTAAAATTTTTAGGGTTTGAACAAACTTTTAAAAATAGCTTAACTACACTCCCAATGGGTGGTGGTAAAGGTGGTTCCAACTTCGACCCAAAAGGAAAGAGCGATAATGAAGTAATGCGTTTCTGTCAAAGTTTTATGACAGAACTTTGTAGACACATTGGGCCAGACACCGATGTTCCTGCGGGAGATATTGGTGTAGGCGGTCGTGAAATAGGCTTTATGTTTGGACAATACAAGCGTATTCAAAATGAATTTACTGGAATATTAACAGGAAAAGGTCGCACGTATGGAGGATCGCTTATTCGTCCAGAGGCAACAGGGTATGGAAATGTATATTTCGCAAAAAATATGCTTGCAACAAAAGGAGAAAGCTTCAAAGGAAGAACAGTAGCTATTTCTGGTTCAGGTAATGTGGCGCAATATGCTGCCGAAAAAGTAATCGAGTTTGGAGGAAAAGTAGTTACATTTTCAGATTCAGCAGGATACATTTACGATTCAGAAGGTATAAATGAAGAAAAACTAGCTTTCGTAATGGAGCTTAAAAATGAAAAAAGAGTCCGTATTTCTGAATACACAAAAAAATATACTGGCGCAAAATATGTTGAAGGAAAACGCCCTTGGGAAGTAAAATGCGATATTGCACTTCCATGTGCTACTCAAAACGAGTTAGATGGCGAAGAAGCTAAAATGCTAATAAAAAATGGCTGTACTTGTGTAGGCGAAGGCGCTAACATGCCTTGCACACCAGAAGCTATTGAAGCTTTTCAAAAAGCAAAAATTTTATTTTCGCCAGGAAAAGCCTCAAATGCTGGTGGAGTGGCAACTTCTGGATTAGAAATGTCCCAAAACTCATTACGATTAAGTTGGACAGCTGAAGAGGTTGATGAAAAACTGCATAACATTATGAATGACATTCACGCCGCATGCGTACAATACAGTAAAGATGACGATGGCTATGTAGATTATGTAAAAGGTGCAAATATTGCAGGTTTTGTAAAAGTTGCAGACGCTATGCTAGCACAAGGCGTAGTGTAAATAGTTAAGTAATATAATTTGGCAAAAGCCTTTCCGTATTCTTTTATAAATAGAAAGAATGGAAAGGCTTTTTAATTGGTATTTGCGCTTATACAGCAATAAATAGTACTTTAGCGTTTTAATAAACAAAACCTAATTTTTATATGATGCGGTGGGTCATTGCTTTCCTTTTATTTATTCCCTTTTTGTCAACTTCTCAAAACTTTGAAGATCGTTGGACAGGGCATTTTTCCTACATATCAGTAAAAGATATTTCGCAGGGCGACAACAAGATTTTTGTAGGTGCAGAAAATACTGTATTTACCTACGATCTTGCTACGCAACAAATCGAAACACTATCTACGGTTAATGGACTTTCAGGCGAATTTATTACCACGGTTCATTATAGCGAAGCCTTTCAATTATTAGTAATCGGGTATGAAAACGGACTTATAGAAATTGTAAAAAAAGGCGAAGAAAACATTTTGAAAGTAGTGGATATTCTTGAAAAACAAACCATTCCGTCAGATAGAAAGCGCATTAATAATTTTAATGAATATAATGACAAGCTTTATATCTCCTCTCAATACGGTATATCCGTTTATGATCTTGCTCGTCTTGAATTTGGCGACACCTATTTTATTAGCGATGGGGGAGGCCAAATAAATATAATGCAGACCACCGTACAGAAACCCTATATTTTTGCTGCCAGTGCTTCTAGCGGAATGCGCCGTGCTTTGGTAGCAGATGATAATCTAATAGATTACCAAAACTGGACAACCATTATGGGCGGCAGTTTTAAAGCAGTGGAAAAATTAGGTAGTGAATTATATGCCGCTAATTCGTCCAACACAATACTACGTTTTACTCCCGATGGAGTATCAACAAATGTACAAACCTTCCCATTAAACGTACAGAAATTTAGATTGGCAGATAACCTATTAACCATTACTACTGCAAATTCCATACATTCCTATTCCGAAGGTTTTATACAAGAAGCTTCCGTAACTAACCTTCAGGGTTTTGATCTTAACTTACTATCAGGCTATGCTTTTGGATCCAACTTTTATTTGGGAACCGCAGAAGACGGTTTGTTAATTGTTCCCTTTGGCAATACACAACCTACACAAATACTCCCAAACGGGCCAATAAGGAACAGGCCTTTTGCACTAGATGCTTCACCAGGAGAACTTTGGGTGAGCTTTGGTGAATTAACGGTAAGTTACAATCCATACCCACTCTCTCACTTTGGTATTAGCCATTTAAAAGATACACTTTGGACCAATACTTCCTACAAAGATTTAAGCAGTGCTGTAGGAGGCGAACCAACAGATTTGGTTAATGTAACTATTAACCCCCAAGACCCAAACGAGGTTTATATGAGTTCTTTTGAAAAAGGGCTCTTAAAAATTGTTGAAGGAACACCTACAGTTCTTTATAACGAAACCAATAGCTCATTAGAAAGAGTAGATGATAATGGTACTGATAATGGAATTCGATTATATGGCTCTCAGTTTGACTCCCAAGGCAACCTTTGGTTTGTTCAAACAAAGGCAGACGAAGGTATACTAAAACTAACACCAAACGGACAATTTCAAAAAACAGATATTACTAGTATTATTTCAGATCCAATTTCGGAGCTAGGCTTAACTGAATTGGAATTGAGCCGTGAAGGTGCCGTTTTTTTTGGGACAGTCAATAATGGGCTTGTAGGCTATGACCCACGTACAGGAAAATTAAATAAAGCGGGTGAAGGTGAAGGAGCTGGTAATTTACCTTCCAACGGTGTACGAACTATAGCTATTGATGCACAAAATAGAATTTGGATAGGAACCTCAAAAGGGCTTAGGGTTCTTTATAGTCCAGGAAGCTTTTTTGATGAAAACGAAAAACCCGAGACACAAGCAATTATTATAGTTGAAGATGGCGTAGCCCAAGAACTTTTGTTTCAACAATCCATTACAGCTATAGAAGTAGATGGCTCCAATAATAAATGGGTTGCCACGGCCACTTCTGGAGTGTTTTATTTTTCTCCCAATGGGCAGGAAACCTTGCTTCGTTTTACTAAAGATAATTCGCCATTACCAACCAATAACGTGCAAGATATTGCCATAGACCCTTTTACGGGTATTGTATATTTTGCTACTACGCAAGGTCTTGTAGCCTATAAAGGATCTGCCACTGCACCAAGCGATACACTAGAAAATGTACACGCGTTTCCCAATCCTGTGCGGCCTGGATTTTATGGCAATGTGACTATCGATGGTCTTACCAAAAGAGCCAATGTAAAAATCACCGACATTACAGGAAATCTTGTTTTTGAAGAAACTTCTGAAGGTGGAAGTGTTCTTTGGGACACCACAGCATTTGGTAGCTATAAAGTTCGCTCGGGTGTGTATTTGGTATTGGTTACAACAGACGATGCTATAGAAACTAAAGTTTCTAAAATAATGATAATACGCTAATGGTTGTTGCTACAAAAGCCATTGTGTTTTCAGCATTAAAATATTCCGAATCAGATCTTATTGTTGGTTGTTATACAGAGACTTCTGGTATTAAAAACTACTTACTACGCAACATTCTTAAAGCTAAAAAAGGTAAATTAAGAACCTCCTATTTTCAGCCGCTAACCCAATTAGAACTTATAGCTACCCATAAAAACACAGGAACTTTAGAATATATTAAGGAAGCCAAAGTTTTTTATCCATACCAAACGCTACATACAGATATTGTAAAATCTGGGCTGGTAATGTTTTTATCTGAAATGTTGAAGAACTGTATCCGTGAAGAAGAACCCAATCCTGAACTATTTATTTTCATAGAAAATTCTTTACAATGGCTTGACCAAAAGAATGAAGTTGCCAATTTTCATATTTTCTTTTTACTTAAATTAAGTGTGTATTTAGGTTTTTATCCAGATGCTTCAAATATTGATGAAAAATATTTCAACATTATGGAAGGCAATTTTCAAGCTTTAAATACCAGTAATTATTGTTTGGGAGGCATACAAGTTGAAAATTTTAAAAATTTCTTCGGAATAAATCCTGAAAACTTAAACAGTATCAAACTCACCAAAATTGAACGTCAAAATTTACTAGAACTCATTTTATCGTATTATAGTTTCCACATACAAGGCTACCAAAAACCGAAATCACTCGCTGTTTTGAACCAATTGTTTTCTTAATAAGGAAATAATTAAGCGTAAAGTTTAAGCTGTAGGTGTTCATAAACACTATAGCCAAGTTGCTTTTTACCCACACTTTTAAATCCCAATGCCAAGTATAATTTCTTGGCATTGGGATTTTTAAAATCTACTAATAATCCAATTTTTTTATGGTTTTCAGCTTTTGTAGTTGCAATTGCCGAAGTTAATAATTTCTTGCCAATTCCTTTTCCTTGATGCAATGGCGAAACACTTACCGTGTCTATATACTCACTACAGATAGGAACCCTAAAAATCGAGTTTAATAATTTGAAAATTATCTGAGAGTATTTTCTCAAATTCTTTTTCTTTCC